>CAZPZE010000044.1:0-4928 GCA_964590625.1 uncultured Solibacteraceae bacterium | reverse complement strand
AGCCCCGGCGAAGGAAAATACACCGGCAGCCCCGCCCAATGCGATCCCGCTGCAGCCCGCAGTCCCGAATTGCACGCCACGCCCCCCGTAATCACGAGCGACCGCACATCCTCCATCTGTGACGCCGCCGCGGTCGCATGCCCCAGCAGTTCCTCAATCACCGCATGCTGAAAACTCGCCACCAGATCGAGCGTCTCCTGCGGCGTCACCACCAGCCATTCCTCCACCGAAGGCCGCCGCACCCGCGCCATCTGCTTCCGCGTCTCGATCTCCTCCGGAATCCCGCGGCTCTCCACCCACCGCAGCACCGCCGTCTTCATCCCGCTGAAGCTGAAGTCGAGCGCGTTCCCCTTCATCCGCGCCGGCGTAAACCGCACCGCCTCCGGATCTCCATAAGGCGCCAGCCGGTCGATCACCGGCCCGCCCGGATACCCGAATCCCAGCAGCTTCGCGACCTTATCGAACGCCTCGCCCGCCGCATCGTCGCGCGTCTTCCCCAGCAACCGGTACCCGCCCTCGCTCACCTCATACAGATGCGTATGCCCGCCGCTCACCACCAGCGCCAGCGCCGGCAACTCCACCGGAACCCCGCGCTGCCGGCCCTCCAGCATCACCGCCTGAATGTGCCCCTCAATGTGATGCGCCGCGATCAGCGGAATCCCCGCCGCAAGCGAAATCGCTTTCGCGTAAGTCAGCCCGACGAGCAGCGCGCCAGCCAGCCCGGGCCCCGAAGTCGCCGCCACCGCATCCAGATCGCTCCACGCGAGTCCCCCCGCGTTCGCCAGCGCCTCCCGCACCACCGGCGTAATCGCCCGCAGATGCTCGCGCGACGCCAGTTCCGGCACCACGCCCCCATACCGCGCGTGCACATCGAGCTGGCTCGCCACCACGTTCGAAAGCACGCGCGTCCCGTCTTCCAGCACCGCCGCCGCCGTCTCATCGCAGGAGCTTTCAATCGCCAGGATGCGCATCAGCTTTCACTGTAACGGTCGCGGTTCCGCGGCCACTTCGTGTGTGATAACTTAATTCTTTCCCTCTATGGCATACGTAATTGCGGAACCCTGCATCGGAACCAAGGACGCGGCCTGCGTCGACGCCTGCCCCGTCGACTGCATCCACCCCAAAAAGGATGAGGCCGATTTTCCCAACGTCGAAATGATCTACATCGATCCGGTCGAGTGCATCGACTGCGGCGCCTGCGTTCCCGTTTGTCCGGTCTCAGCGATTTTCGCCATGGACGACCTGCCCGAAAAGTGGGCAAACTTCGCCCAGACGAACGCCGACTACTTCAAACGCTAAGAGTCCTGTTCAGGAAATTGCAGACTTTATCTCTCCTGTCTGCATAGACTTGTCGAAGTAAAGTACTTTCGGCTCGACCCCAGCGCCCTATCATGCGTCCGAGGAGATCGCATGACCATGACCACGCTCGGCCGGCTCAACGTCGCGACGCCAGGAACCCCCGTTCCGCTCGCCACAGACCCGGCCATCACCGCCAGCAAACTATTCGTCCAGGCCGTCCCCGGGCTCACCGGCAAGACATATCTGGGCTCCGGCACAATGACAAAGGCCACTCTTGCAGGAGTCGCCCGCGTCCTCTCACCCGGAGACAGCTTCCTCCTGGAATCCCAGGACGGCGCCGACTCGATCCGCGTGAAAGACTACGCCATCGACGCCGACGTCGCAGGCGAAGGCCTGCTCGTCACCTGCTGGACCGAATAGCCCACTCCCCGTGCGGCCGGTCTTCGAACCGGCCGCCGGGCTTCCGGCCTGCGCAGGTGTCCCGATTATCTATACCTCAGGCACTCCACCGAATTGCCCGCACCGGTTGCCGGCTTACCCGTGGCCGGATTGAGAATCAGAGTTTTCCCATTCGACTGTTTCGGTTAAAGACCGGACTCTTCAATTCGCACTGTCCCCTATCGGATTTTCTACAGTCTCGCTAACACGGCCCACCGATGCCCGTCAAAAGTAAGGCTGACTCCCCTTGCATTCAAAGGGGAAAATTTAAACGCATCCCCTGAAACCAAAGGGGAGCTGGACAGTTATGAACAATATGGAATCCGCCAGACTCGAATTCATACGCGGCACGCTGGACGTCCTCATTCTTAAATCCCTCGGCTGGGGGCCGCTCCACGGTTACGCCATCACCAGCCTGATTCGGCGTCAAAGCGACGATGCCCTTCTCGTCGAAGAAGGCACTCTCTATCCGGCGCTGTGGCGTCTCGAAAGCCGCGGATTTCTGCGCGCCGAATGGGGACTCTCCGAAAACAACCGTAAGGCGAAGTTTTACGCGCTCACCGCTGAAGGCCGCCGCCGCCTTCGTCACGAAGTTCGGGTCTGGGAGGCCTACGCGACCGCCGTCGCCAAGGTGCTCGGCGCCACCCGGCCGCCATCCACCCAGGAAATCGCATGAACGTGAACCCCCTGTGGCGCCGCTACGATCGCCTGCTCGGGGCCGACCCCAAAGCGGATGTCAGAGACGAATTGCGTTTTCATCTCGAAGCCCACATCGATGACCTCATCGCGCAGGGACTCACCCCCGAAGCGGCCCGGCGCCGCGCCGAAAGCGACCTCGGCGACGTCCGGGCTCTCGAACAGATCAGCATCGCCATAGGAGCAAAAATGGACCGCCGCAAACGCCTCGCCGACCACTGGCGAGATTCCCTGCAGGACGCTCGCTACGCCGTGCGCACGCTCGCCCGCGATCCCGGCTTCGCCGCCGTCTCGATCCTGATTCTCGCTCTCGCGATCGGCGCGAACGTCGCTGTCTTCAGCGTCGTCAACACGCTTCTCCTGCGTCCACTCCCATTTCCGGATGCCGATCAGCTCACCTGGGTCGGGCCCCCACCGGGAGGCGGACTCTCCGCGTCCACTTTCTCCTCCGACGCCTACGAAGAGTTCCGCGATCAGAGCCGCGTCTATCAGGGCGTCACGGGGTACTTCGCATTCGGCACGCCGGACGATACGCGGCTCACAAGTCTCGCCGTGCCGCGGCCCGCTACCAGCCTGATGGTGGTCGGCAATTTCTTCCAGGTTCTCGGCGTAAAGCCCGCGCTCGGAAACCTTTTCACGCCAAACGATGGCCGCACCGGCGCGCACGCCGTGACGTTGCTCGCCAATCACTTCTGGCGGAGACAGTTCAATGCCGACCCGTCCATCGTGGGCAGGGAGATTGATCTGAACGGAAAGCCCGTGACGGTTGTGGGCGTTCTGCCGGAGTCCTTCGATTTCGGCGCCGTTTTCGCTCCCGGCACGAAGGTGGATCTCTTCAACCCCCTGAACCTCGATGAATCCCGCGACTGGGGCAACATCGTCACCCTCATCGGCCGTATGAAGCCGGGGGTAACGCTGAAGCAGGCTTTCGACGACGCCACGCGCGTGGCGCCCAATCTGTACTTCAGTATGAAATTTCCGGGCACCCGTGGCCAATACAAAGACGGTGTGATCCCCGTGGCGCTCAAAGATTACATCACCGGCAAACTGCGTCGCTCACTCACCGCCCTCTGGTGCGCCGTGGGCGCAATCCTCCTCATTGCGGGCGTGAATCTCTCGAACCTCCTCCTCGCCCGCGGCGCGGCGCGAAGCCGGGAGTTCGCCGTCCGCGGCGCGCTCGGAGCCAGCCGCGGCCGCACCGCCCTGCAGCTTCTGATCGAAAGCCTGGTGCTTTGCGGCGCCGGCACGCTCGCCGGACTCGCTCTCGCCGCCGTGCTGATCGCCTGGCTCGCCCGCCAGAACTCTCTCGCGCTTCCTCTCCTGAGTTCGCTGGGGATTGACGGTCAGACGCTGATCTGGACGGTCCTCATCGCCGGTTTCACCACGGTCCTCTTCGGCCTGATCCCACGGCTGCGAACCGCCGCCGGAAACCTGCAGGACTCGCTCAAGGACTCCAGCGCCGGCTCAGGCATCAGCCGCGGACAGGAACGCGTTCGCGCCGTGCTGGTTGTAGCGGAAGTGGCGCTCGCCTGCATTCTGCTGGTCGGCGCGGGGCTCATGCTGAGGAGCTTTCAAAACGCGCTGCGTGTCGATCTGGGATTCGAACCCGATCAGGCGGCTTCCATCAAGATCAACTACGATGATTCCGCGCCCTCCTGGAATGCGAGCGCAGCCAGACGAGGCGTTGTTTTTCAGGAGATCCTCACCCGTGTCGCGGCGGTTCCCGGCGTGAAGGCCGCCGGCATGGCCGATTATCTTCCGCTCGGCCCCAACCGGCAGTGGGGCACTCCCGTTCCACAGGGAAAGCAATTCCCGCCCGGGGTACTGCCGTCACCCCTCGTCTATGTCGTCACTCCTGGTTTCATGCGCGCGATGGGGATCGGACTCCGTGGCCGTGACTTCGAGTGGACCGACACCATGAACAGCGAAAAGGTCGTCCTGATCAATGCCTCCGCGGCACGGATCTATTGGCCCGGTGAAGACGCTGTCGGCAGGATTCTCATGACAGGCAATGATGCGAATCACGTGATCGGCGTCGTGGATGACGTCCATGAACAGAACGTCGAAGGGGCGGTGGGCGCACAGATTTACTATCCCTCCACTCAGCAAAGTCCGAATGGAATGCAACTGGTGATCCGCACCGCGCTGCCGCCCGCATCGCTGGGTCACAGCGTGATTCAGGTTCTGAGAGAACTCAACCCCGGGCAGCCCGCCGCGGAATTCCGGCCGATCCGGACACTGGTCGATCGCGCCCATTCCACGCGCCGCTTTTTTACGTTGCTCGTGGGGGCGTTCGCCGCGCTGGGAGTGCTGCTGGCGGCGCTCGGAATCTACGGCGTGATCTCCTACTCGGTGGCGCGCAGGACACAGGAGATCGGAGTGCGCATGGCTATCGGGGCGAGCGCCACCCGCATCCGCCGCGACGTTCTTTTGAGAACGCTCCGCCTCGTGGCCGTGGGGATCGTACTCGGAACCGCCGTCTCGTTCGGCTCAGC
>CAZPZE010000043.1:0-3103 GCA_964590625.1 uncultured Solibacteraceae bacterium | reverse complement strand
CGACTGGCCGTTATCGTCACCGTTATCGCCGTTGTTGGGATTCAGGCGGCGCCGGTTGTTGCCGCCGCGGTTGGATGCCTGCGGGGAGTTCGGGCGTCCGCCGAACTCGACCGAGATGTTGACCACGGAGGGTTCCAGCTTTTTCGCAATTTCGGCGAAGGTGCTCTGGAGCTGCTCGCGGGGCGGAATGGTGAGAGGCGTGGCGTCCGGAGCGGCTACACCGTTCTCCTTCGCGGCCTTTACGCCTGTCTGGGCTACGGTTCCAATCACAACTCCCAGGGCAAGCGTGAAAACAATGATGGTGGACGTGAGGAACTTCTGGTTCCGCGCCTTATCGAAAAACTTCATATGTCTAATGTCTCCGGTTTGCTGCGCTTCAGTTCAACCAGCAGAACTCCTGCCAGGATCAGGGCTGCCCCCATTTTACCGCGTATGGGTAAAACCTCACCCGTGACAGTCCAGGACGTGAGCCACGCCACGGCGGGTTCGAGCGCCAGAATCAACGCCGCACGAACCGGCGTGGTGAACTGCTGGGCCCACGCCATCGTGGTGAACGCCAGTGCTGTAGCGAGCAATCCGGTCGCCAGCACAGAGGCTCCGAGAGCGGCGCTCGGTTCAAAGCGCACGGCCCCGAATGCCAGGGTACCGAGGATGGCCAGCACAGCGGTAACGGCTACCTGCATGACAGAAACGGTTTCAAATCCAGCGCTTTTCGAAAAATGGCTCAACGCCACGAACTGCAGGGCAAAAACGATCGCGCAAAGCAGGCTGAGAAGGTCACCCCTGGTCATTTCGAATCTGCCGGAGGGTAATGTCATCAATGCCATGCCAAAGGACGCGATCAGGATCCCGATCACTTCGAAGATCTGCGGTCTGGTCCTATAGACGACGGAGTTGACAAAAGGTACCATCGGTATCGATAAACCCGTCAGGAAGGCCGATTTCGAGGGCGTGGTGAGGGCGAGGCCTTCGGTCTGGAGCACAAATCCGCCGAAAAGCAGCACGCCGACCAGGATGCCGCCGGGGATGGCGGAACGCTTGATCCGCCGCCGGTAGAGCGGGAACAGGATCGCGCTGGCGAGGGTGAATCGGGCGGCGATAAAGAGCAGCGGCGAGATGCCGGCGAGGGCGGCCTTGATCACCACGAAGGTGGAACCCCACACCACGGCGAGGCCGAATAGGGCCCATTCCGCGCGAGCGCGCATGCTACGCGGGAGTCCCGGTCAGCAGGGCGGCGGCGGTCAACAGGATGCGCTTCAGCCCGAGGTCACGGCCGGCAGGGCGATACCATTCGGAAGTCGTGTGGGCTCCGCCGCCATGTCCGCCCGCGCCGATCGAGATGGCAGGGATGCCCATGGAGAGGGGAATGTTGGCGTCCGTGGAGGCGCAGTCCGGGCGCGCGCGGATGCCGAGGTGGGCATCGACGGCGCGAAGGGCGGCGAGGATCGGCGCACGATCGTCAAGGCGGCCCGCCGGGCGGCGTCCGATTTCGCGAACGCGCGCGGCAACGCGGCCGCCGGTGACGCGGCTGTTCTCGATATCTTCGGCGCGGGAGACAGCGTCCTGCAGGGCGCTGGCAAGGGCGTCGATGCGGCTTTCGTCTTCGGAGCGGATGTCGATCTTGACGCGGGCCTGAGCCGGGATGGCGTTGATGCCGGAACCGCCTTCGATCAGGCCGGCGTTGACGGAGACGCGGGGCGTGGCGCGTGGATCGATCGGGTTACGGTCGACGAAGTCCGCGATGGCGCGTGTGAGGGCGTGGACCGGGTTGCCGATACCGAAATCGCTCCAGCTATGGCCGCCAGGACCGTTGAACGTGACTTCGAAGCGGCGGCTGCCGAGCGCGTGGGTGGTGATGTGATCGAGCGCGGCGCCATCGAGAATCAGGAAGGCCAGAATGCGCGAAACGAGCGCGGGCTGTCCGCAGATGTGGCGGATACCGCGCAGATTTCCCTCCCCTTCCTCGCCGGTGTTGGCGATCAGGAGGATGCGGCGCCAGATGCCGGGCGCGAGACCGTCGGGCTCAGGCGCCTGCTGGATGGCGCGAGCGATGGCGAGGAGCGCGGCGAGTCCGGCGCCGTTATCGGAAACGCCGGGGCCGAGCAGGACGCCCTGGGGGTCGAAAGAGATATCGTCTTTGATGCGCGGAGCGAGGACGGTATCGAGGTGCGCGGAGATAGCGACGAGCGAGCCGGAAGGCTGCGCGTCGAGCGAGGCGAGGACGTTGCCCTCGCTATCGATGCCGGCGTGCCAGCCGACCGCGCGGAACTGGGCGGCCATCCATTCAGCGCGCGGGAGTTCGTGAAACGTGGGCGCGGCGATGCGGCAGAGCTGAAGGTGGATGTCGTTCACCCACTGCTTTTCGCGCGTGAAGTGCTGGAGCGCTTCGCGCACGCCTCGGCATTCGGCAAGATCGCCGATGGAGTTTGCCGCGTTGGCCGCAGGGGTCGGCACTTTCTCAGTGTAGCGGGCGGAATCCTGCTACTCTGAGAATCAGCCCATGCCGAATAGTCTTCGACTGGTCCTGATCAAGCCGTCTCATTACGATAACGACGGGTACGTAATCCAGTGGTTCCGTTCCGCCATGCCTTCGAACACGCTGGCCGTGCTTTACGGCCTGGCGCTCGACTGCAAAGAGCGGAAGACGCTGGGGCCGGACGTCGATCTGGAGATCACGGCGATCGACGAAACCAACACGCGGGTCAGGGTGGAGAAGCTGATCCGGGAGCTGCGCGGGCGGAAATCGCTGGTGGCGCTGGTGGGTGTGCAGTCGAATCAGTATCCGCGGTCGATGGATCTGGCGCGGCGATTCCGGGCGGCGGGGATACCGGTTGCCATGGGCGGATTCCATGTTTCGGGCACGCTTTCTATGCTGCCGGGCGTGCAGCCGGAAGTGCAGGAAGCGATGGATCTGGGGATTTCGCTGTTTGCCGGCGAGGCCGAGGGGCGGTTCGATCAGGTTTTGCTCGATGCGTGGAACGGAACGCTGAAGCCGCTTTACAACTACATGGACGATCTGCCGTCGCTCAGCGGCGTGCCGACTCCGCTGCTGCCGGCTTCGCGCATCAAGCGCACCGGCGGGACGATCACGAGCTTCGATGCG
>CAZPZE010000042.1:0-2907 GCA_964590625.1 uncultured Solibacteraceae bacterium | reverse complement strand
AGCGGCTGATTCGGAATCGTGAAGCCCTGTGTCGGCATTCCGACGTTCACGGGCATCTTGCCGTTGTGGCTGTAATCGCCGCCGAAGCGGAATTCCAGAACGGAAGTCGGACTCAGCGTCCACGTGAGACCACCCACGCCCTGATACGTCTGGATGTAAGCATTGCCGTTCGAATTGCCGCCGGCCGGTCCGGGAATGCCCGGAGGGCTGAAGATGCGGGTATCGAACTGGCTGTAGCGGCCAAAGGCAGTGAGCTTCGGGCTCACATAGTAATCCACGCGGATATCGCCCTTGTCGTTATTAATCGTGTCCGAGGGCGAGGACTGGTAGTTGTTGGAAAGCCCCGGCAGATTGGGGGTGGGAAGAGACGTCAGCGCTCCGGCGATCGGGCTCCACTGGGATTTCGGAATCACGCCGCCCGGCGCGAGGACGCCTGTGAACGGATTCGCGATCGGCAAGCCGTAAGCGCTGAAATCGCCGTTGTCCATCGCTGTGGTCGGAACGGTCGCAAACTGCAGCGGATGATAGACGCGGCGGAAGCCCTCATAATCGCCGAACACGAAAAGCTTGTTCTTCACGATGGGGCCGCCGGCGGACGCGCCGAACTGATTCTGATTGAAAGGCAGCGTTCCATTCTTCGGCTTGAAGAAACCCGTGGCGTTCAAAACCGTGTTGCGGTTGTACTCCCACAGCGATCCGTGCAGCTGATTGGTGCCGCTCTTGATGGTGGCGTTGATCACCCCGCCGGCGGCGTGGTCGTATTCCGCGCTGAAATTATTCGTTTCTACTTTGAACTGCTGGATTGCGTCCGGACTCGGCTGGATCACCTGATTCGAGAAGCCCTGATTGCTGGTGCCATACGCATTGTTGTCCACGCCGTCCAGCATAAAGTTGTTGAGCTCGCTGCGCTGGCCGTTGATGTTGTAGGAAGCGTCGCGGCTGGAATCCGTGCTGTTTTCAAGCGGCGATTTCGCGGCGCCCGGAACAAGGAGCGTGAGATCCGCGTAAGATCGTCCGTTCAGAGGCAGTTCCGTGATCTGCGCCGGATTGATCACCTGACCGCGCGCGCTGTTGTCCGTTTCGAGCACGCCGGCGGCGTCAGTGACGGTAACGGATTCCGAAACCGCGCCGACTTCGAGCTTGAGATCGACCCGCTGCCGCGCATCGACGGTGAGGTCGAACGCGCTGGTTTCAGCAGCTTTGAATCCCTGCTTTTCCGCGCGCACGCGATATGAACCGAGATGCTGATTGACAAAGAGAAAATTACCGCTGCTGTCTGTCTCTGTCCTGAGAGAGGTGCCCGTGCGGACGTTCGTCAGCGTGACGGACGCGCCTGAAACCACCTGATCCGATGGATCCGTGATAGTGCCGAGCACGGAACCCGATTCAAACTGCGCAAAACTCAGAACTGCCGACAATGCGGCGAGCACAGACACACGTATGGCCTGTTGGAAGTTGAGCATGTTTTTGTATTGATCTCCCCTGGGATCATGACCATGTTCCCAACCAGTCCTTACATCATGATTACGGTTGCAAGACACGGCTGTAATCAGGAGCGACTGTACGATTCCGCCTGCGGCGAGCCCCAGTATGCTGATGATCCTTTATTTCTTTTTAGTCTTGGCAGCGTAATTTATTACACCTATTTAACAGCCATGAGAGATTTTTCACATATATGGGACGCGGCCTGTAACTGGTGAGTCCTCGCATCGTCTTCTTTTCAGGTACGATGCGTAGATCTTTATTAATTGACAATACTCTCGCTTTAATCGCATTGCTTTCGGTGGGGTTGGTGGCCCCGCTGCATGCTCAGAACACGGGTTCCTTAAAAGGCACAGTGAAGGATCCTTCGGCCGCCGTGGTGCCGAACGCGCAGGTGGAGGTGACTGGCGCCGGCGTGACCCGCAACGATAAAACCGATTCCAGCGGACAATTCACTGAGACGCTTCCCGCAGGGCAGTACACCGTTAAAATCACCGCGCCCGGCTTCGTCACCGCGACCGAGCAGGTGAATGTGACCAGCGGTCAGGCCAGTCCGCTCGATGTCGCGCTGCAGATTGCGACCTCCGCCGAGCAGGTGAATGTGACCGCGGGGCAGCCGAACACGGTTGATGTGGATCCTTCGCAGAACGCCGCTGCGATCGTTCTTTCGCAGGAGGATATGGATCAGCTCCCCGACGATCCGGACGATCTGGAATCGCAGCTCACCGCGATGGCCGGCCCTGGCGCGGGACCCAATGGGCCGCAGATTTTCATCGATGGATTCAGCGGCGGTCAGATGCCGCCCAAGAGTTCGATTCGCGAGATCCGGATCAATTCGAATCCGTTCGCCTCGGAATTCGATAGCCCCGGTTTCGGACGCATTCAGATCTTCACCAAGCCCGGCACGGATGCCTATCACGCCAGCGCGTTCTTTGTTTACGGCAGTCACAATTTCGATACGCGCGATCCGTTCGTTCAGGGCCCGATGCCGAACTATGACAACAAGCAGATGGAATCCAGCTTCAGCGGACCGATGGGCAAGAAGCTTTCCTGGTTTTTGACCACGAACTATCGCAACTTCAATACGGCGCAGCTGATTAATGCTGAAACTCTGGATCCAACCACACTCTCGCCGATTTCGTTCAATTCCACATTCGCAACTCCTTCCACCAACTGGTCGGTGAATCCGCGAATCGATTACGCGATCAACAACAACAACACTCTGGTGCTGCGCTATCAGCACGCCAGCGGCTCGAACATCGGCGGCGTAGGCGGCTTCAATCTTCCGAGCCAGGAAATTTTCGGTACCAGCAAGAACAACACCGTGCAGGCAACGGAAACCATGGTGATCGGAACCAGGTCCGTTAACGAAATCATGTTCCAGCTGCATGACAGCCGATCGAATTCGAATGCCGCTTTCACAGC
>CAZPZE010000041.1:0-1936 GCA_964590625.1 uncultured Solibacteraceae bacterium | reverse complement strand
AAGCTCGACATGCTGCATCTGGTGCCTTCGAGCGCCGTCCCGACGAACGGACTGGTGCAGCTTCAGTTCAAGCCGGAGCAGTGGCGGAATCGCGAAGGTTTTCAGCTCACCGATGCCGGCACGGATCTGACGGGCGCGCTCGATCAGGCGAACTACTGTATCAAGTGCCACAACCAGGGGAAGGATTCCTGCTCGCACGGCCTGAAGGAAAAAGACGGCACGTTCAAGGCGAGCGTGTTCGGAGTGAAACTGGCGGGCTGCCCGCTCGAAGAGAAGATCTCCGAGATGAACCACCTGAAGGGCGAAGGTGTGCCGGTGGGCGCGCTGGCGGTGGTGACGATCGACAATCCGATGGCGGCGGGCACCGGGCACCGCATCTGCAACGACTGCATGAAGTCGTGCATTTTCCAGAAGCAGGAGCCAGTGGATATTCCGCAGGTGGAGACGCGCACGCTGAAAGACGTGCTGGAACTGCCGTGGGGCTTCGAGATTTACAGCCTGCTGACGCGGTGGAATCCGCTGAATTTTGCGCGGCCGTATCCGCGGGAGGCGACGGGCCGCAAGGTGCTGGTAGTGGGACTCGGACCTTCGGGCTTCACGCTTTCGCACCATCTGATGAACGACGGGCACACCGTCTTCGCTGTGGATGGATTGAAGATTGAGCCGCTGCCTGCCGGGATTTCGGGCGTGGATCCGCATGGGCGGCGCGTGCCGATCACACCGCTTTACGACGTGACCGATATCTACGAACGGCTCGATGAGCGCGTGATGGCTGGTTTCGGCGGCGTGGCCGAGTACGGCATCACGGTCCGGTGGAACAAGAACTTCCTGAAGATCGTGCGGCTGCTGATTGAGCGGCGCAGCGAGTTCCATATGTATGGGGGCGTGCGCTTCGGGGGCACCCTGACGGTGGATTCGGCGTTCGAGATGGGTTTCGATCACATCGCGCTGTGCGCGGGTGCGGGCAGGCCGACCGTGATTCCCATGAAGAACGGTCTCGTGCGGGGCGTCCGCCAGGCTTCGGACTTCCTGATGGCGCTGCAACTCACCGGCGCGGCGAAATCGGATTCACTGGCGAATCTGCAGGTGCGGTTGCCGATTGTGGTGATCGGCGGCGGACTGACGGCGATCGATACGGCGACGGAATCGCTCGCGTACTACGTGGTGCAGGTGGAAAAGTTCCTGCGCCGGCATGAAGTGCTGGTGCACGAGCTGGGCGAAGCGAAAGTCCGCGCGAACTGGACGCCGGAAGAGGCCGAAATCGCGAACGAATTTCTGACGCATGCGCGCGCGATTCGCGCGGAGCGTGCGGCGGCGGCGCGCGAGGGTCGGCGCCCGAAATTCATCGACCTGCTGAATTCGTGGGGCGGCGTGACGATGGCCTACCGGCGGCGGCTGATTGATGCGCCCAGCTACACGCTGAATCACGAAGAAGTGGCGAAGGCGTTCGAAGAAGGCGTGCGGTTTGCCGAGGGTCTCACTCCGGAAGAAGTGGAAGTGGATGCGTCGGGCGCGGCAAGCGCGATCCGGTTCCAGAAATATCACTGGAGCGATGCGGAGCAGAAGCTGGTTCGCTCGGGCGAGACTGTGACGCTGCCGGCGAAGACAATTCTGGTGGCGGCCGGCACGCAGCCCAACACGGTTCTGGCGCGCGAAGACGAGCACAACGTGACGCTCGACGGGCGCTATTTCCAGGCTTACGGCGAGGACGGCGCGAAGGTGAAGCCGGAGAAGATCGCGAAGCCGGGTGTGGTGTACGTGCTGATGTCCGTTCGGGAAGACGGGCGCTCGATCAGCTTCTTCGGCGATCTCCATCCTTCGTTCTCTGGCAACGTGGTGAAGGCGATGTCGAGCGCGAAGCAGGGATATCCGGTAGTGACGCGCATGCTGTCGCGGCTGCAGGCTTCGGAGCCTTCGGTGGATGCGATGGCGGCGA
>CAZPZE010000040.1:0-4296 GCA_964590625.1 uncultured Solibacteraceae bacterium | reverse complement strand
CGCCCGTCCTCGTTGGACCGGATGATCCGGTAGCGCCCGTCGCGCCGGCCGCACCAGCCGAAGCCACCACGGTTCCGATATCCTTCGACGGCCACTTCTCCTGGAGCGCCTTCACCTGAGCCTCCACCTTTACGGCATCCGTCACCCGGTTCGCCATCCGCAGCATCACGGCGTAGGATTCCAGCGTTTCCACGATTTCGGGATGATCGCCGCCCAGGCCTTTCTGGCCGATCAGCGCCGCGCGTTCGAAGTAATCGCCGGAGCGTTTCAGATCATCCGTGGTGGCGTAAAGCTGCGCGAGGCTGGTGAGGCTTTCGATCGTCTTCGTCTCGCGAATCGCGAGCGCCTGCTTGAAGTAAGGCTCGGCCTCGGCGTAGCGCTTCTGCGCGGAATACGTGGTTCCGATCGCATCGAGCGCTTCCGCGATGAGCGGGCTGTCCGGATCCTTCGTCGCCTTCAGAATCTGCAGAGCCTGCTGGAAGAGCGGCTCCGCTTCCAGATATTTGGTATCGAAGAAATACACCCAGCCGAGATTTTCGAGCGCCGGCGCCACATCGGAATGCCGCGAGCCAAGCACCTTTTCGCGAATCGCCAGCGACCGCTGCAGGTACGCCTCCGCATTGGGATAGGTGAACTCTTTCTTCAGGTCGCCATCCTTCGCATGTGCGCTGTGCAGAGCTCCCAGGCGATCCAGAATGCCGGTGAGCCCATACGCCTCGGTGCCCAGCTTGCCTTCCGAAATCGCGAGCGCGGTTTCGAAATCGGTTTTGGCGTCTTTCGGCTGTTTGTTGCGGTCTTCAAGAACGCCGAGATTCACCCAGCTCGTCGCGACATCGAGATGATCCGGCCCGAGGCGGCTGATGCGCGTCTGAAGAGCGTTCTTGTACGCCGTGCGCGCGTCCTCGAATTGCGAGAGTTCCAGATAGGCGCTGCCGAGCTTGTCGTAGTCCGCCGAAACTTTCGGATCGTCCGGGCCGAGCGTCTGGTCGATGGTCAGCATACGCTGCAGCACGGGAATGGCGTCGATGGTTTTGCCGCCGACGCGCAGCGCGCCAGCCAGCCGGATGAGATGCGGGGAAAGATCGGGCGAAGAACTGCCAAACGCCGTTTCGGCGGTGGCCAGCGCCTGCCGCGCGGCGGCTATGCCTTCGTCAGGACGCCCGAGCAGCAGATCGAGATCGGACAGACTGCCCCAGGCTTCCATCACGCGCGCGACCGGCCGCCCGGGATCGGGTTTGGCAAGCTCCGCCACGGCCGCATGGAACTGCTGATCGGCCTCCGTGTAGCGGCTCTGAGAGAGGGCGGTCTGCGCCGCCGTCATATGCATCTCAAAGGCCGAAGGCGTCTGAGCCAGAACCGCCGGGGCCAGGGCAAGCAGGATTATTGCGCGCATAGGTTCATGAGAGGGACGCCGCGGCGATGCCGATTGTTCCCTCCTCGTACTAAGTTTTTAGCATACAATTGCGCCCCATGGAATGTCTGATGACGATGTTCCGTCTCGTTTTATCCGTTCTTCCTGTCTTCGGCTTTGCAGGCCAGACCGTTGCGCGGCAGGACGGGTATGCCGCCCGGCCATATGCCCTCAGGGACGATCACGAACAACGCAGTGCGAGTTGGTCTTCGGAATTCATCCTGAGAACACGGACCGTTGTCCGGCCGACCGCCGTCCTGCCTGTCAGTTGAATTCCACGCCACTCGAAATGGTCATCCCATTTTGCCGCCTGGGATGAAATAGCCCGGTAACCTCACCCATCTCCGGATCGATGCCCGTCAGGTTGGTTCCTTTGTGCGGGTTGCAATCGATGCAGGCGAGCGCAAGATTGTCGGGACTGTCGGTCCCGCCATGAATCTTCGGGACGATGTGCTCGATTATGGAGCGCGGCCAGCGGCGAATCATCCTGGTGCAGATGACAATACTCGCAGCAATTCCTGGCACGCTGACGGACCTGGGTTCGCGTTCTCGCCCCGATCATCGACCCACCGGCTTAGCCGAGGCGCAGAGCTTCCCTTTTAAGAATGGCGACGAACTTATTCGCGCGGACGAAACCTGAGTACTCGGCCCGTTCCTCTTCCGTCAATTGACCCTCGGTGGATTTCCGGGCCAGTTCTTCGATACGGGCCTGAAGCTGGGGGTGAGCGCGGAACCCGATGATGGCTGCTCTCTTATCGGGCAATACAATCTCCATCAGTGGCCGAATGCCCTGCTCGAATGCGGCGGTTTCGGACGTGGCTGCCATGACCAGCCTCATTATACGGCCTCCTGAATCACTTCCCCCGCAAACGCACAGTTGCCCGATCCTGCAGTTCATACCGCTCCCGATGAGTCTCCTTCATCACTTTCGGATGTTCATCGAGCACCATCAACTCCCGCGAATTCTTATCGAACGGCGGCCACGGCGCCAGCCCCGGCCCATTCGGATTCCCGTTCTTCGCGAAATTCGTCCAGTACGACACCAGAATCTCCGACACCTTACGATCCGACGGCCGCCACGCCAGCTTCTTCGTATCGAGCGTCGAAAACACAAACTCGATATCCGTTGCATGCGCGGCGCCCGCATCGTCCGCCGGCGGATTTCCCGTCGCTGTCGGAATAATGTGATCGAACAGATACCGGTACACGGTCGCATGACCTGTCGCCACCTGCATCTCGATCCACTTCCAGGTCGAATAGGCAATGAAGTTATCGCTCGCGAGCGCAATCGCGGAAAGCCGCGCCTCATTCGCATTGCCCGCCGGATACGCCTTCTTCGCCGCCTCCACATCGTCCGGAAACTGCTTCTGCAGTGAATCCGCCAGCCCCGCCGCGGTCGTCGACGCTGGCGGCGCCATCAGCTTCGCCTCCGCCGAATTCCATCCGGCCAGCAGCGGCACATGCGCCTGCTTGCCCTGCGCATAGATATCCCAGGGATCGGCCGGCAGCACGTAGCCATCCACGATCGGCGAAAATTTCGTCGGCGTGGAAGCAATCGCCTTCGCGAATCCGGCAGCGGGCAGCGCGCGCATCTCGGCCAGCGTCTTCGCGCCGAGCGACGCGCCAAACTCCACCCCCATCTTCTCGGCCTCGGCCAGTGGCAGCGCCGGCAGGCTTCCACCCTTCGCCGTGAAATGCGCGCCGCTTTCGCCGATCGCCTTCTGGAACAATCCGCGCGCCAGCGGCGACGCCATCATCGCGCTCACGGCAAACGACCCCGCCGATTCCCCGAAGATCGTCACATTCGCCGGATTCCCACCGAACCCCGCGATGTTGTCATGCACCCAGCGCAGCGCCGCAATCTGATCGAGCAGCGCATAGTTGCCGGAAGCGTGATGCGGCGATTCCTTCGTCAGATCCGGATGCGCCAGAAATCCCAGCACGCCCAGCCGGTAGGTGAGGGTGACGACCACCACGCCTTTCGACGCCAGCACCGAACCGTCATGCCTCACCTCATCGCCCGAGCCCGAAAAATATCCGCCGCCGTGTATCCACACCATCACCGGCAGCCGCGCCGCGCCCGATTTCGAGGGCGTCCACACATTCAGGTAGAGGCAGTCTTCGCTTTCGGCCGGGCTCTGAAAGACCATGTCCGGAAACGGCGAGGTCTGCATACAGCGATTGCCGAATTTGTCCGCCGCGCGGACACCGGTCCATTTCGCTGCCGGCTCAGGAGCCTTCCATCGCCTGGGACCAACCGGCGGCGCCGCGTAGGGAATGCCGAGAAACGCCCGGATACCCGGCTTGCTGCCCGCAGTGCCCTGCAGCATCCCGCCCGAAACGCGAACCTGGTCAGCAGCAGCGGCGGGAAGCGGATGCACGGCTACAAGAATAACGAAGAGGGAAAAGAGGGCAGGGAATCGCATGGGCAACGTCAATCATGTAACGCCGCACACTGCGAGTCAAGCAAGGGAAAGAGGAAGGCCGCGGAGCGCTTATTCCTGCGCGGGCAGTTGATGATCGGAATCGCGCCAGGCGCTGATCTTCAGGCGGCGGCACACCCAGCAAAGCTGTTCGGCGGCATCCACGCTCGATTGATCGCCGCACACCACACACCGCGGAGCGCGCGAGCCCACGTGCTCCAGCCCGGCCGACTGACGGGCGCTTTCCATGATCTGCGGTGAGACCACTTCCGGCGACACAACGGGAACAGCCTTGACTGGACTTCTGCGCTTCATTTTCTTTAACCCGATTATAGCGCGTTCGCGCAAATCCCGACCCACCGATTACACCACTTTACGTCACGTTACGTAAGAGAGTCCCAGTGCTCTTTAGTACCCCATAGTACGAGGTTTTCATCGGATCGCTGCTTTTTCCTGCAGTTT
>CAZPZE010000039.1:0-6397 GCA_964590625.1 uncultured Solibacteraceae bacterium | reverse complement strand
GCCAAGGTGCACGGTTTTCGGAAACGCATGAAGACGGCCGATGGCCGCGCCGTGCTCTCGCGCCGCCGGGCGCAGGGCCGCAAGAAGCTGACCGTCAGCTCGGAGAGGTAGTCCGGATCGCGCTCGACCGCCAGCCGGATTCGCCGTCCGGCGAATCCACCTCCGGCTTTCCAAAAAGTGTCCGGTTACTCCGTTCCAGCGATTTCCGAAAAGTCTATGACCAGGGTACTCGCTACACCTGTCCCCTGTTCGCCGCTTTCTATCTCGCCGTGCCCGGAGATCGCCGCGCCGTGGGCTTCACCACGCCGCGCGCTCTCGGCAAGGCTGTGCAACGAAACCGCATCCGCCGCCGTGTCCGTGAGGCAGCGCGGCTGGAACTGGCATCGCTGAGCGAAGGGTGGTGGGTCGTATTCAATCCACGGCGCAAAGCGCTCGATTGCATGTTCCCGGATCTTCGCCGCGAGGTCCAGCGTATCTTTATACGGTGCGGAAATTCGCAATCGCCGCTCTCACCGCCGCCCTCCGGGGGTACAAGCGAGTGATTTCGCCCCTGCTGCCCTCCGCCTGCCGCTACTACCCGACCTGCTCGGACTACATGCGCGAAGCCATTGAAATTCACGGACCCCTCCGCGGCACCTGGATGGGAATCCGCCGTCTCTCCCGCTGCCATCCATTCCACGAAGGCGGCTTCGACCCCGTTCCACGCTGACCGAAAACCTGACGACCCATGAGTTCCACCCCCAATACCCCACCAAACGCGCCAAAAGAGATGTCGAGCGAGATCCGCATGCTCCTCTTCTTCGTGCTGGCGGGCGTCATTCTTTTCGGATCCAACTGGCTTTATCGCCGGATGGGTCTGGTTCCTGAGGCAACAACGCAGAACGCGGCGAAGTCGGCCGGCAGCAGCGGCGCGAAAGCTCCGACCGGAGGCGCCGCCACCGCAGCGCCCGCGAAGCCCGCTGCCGAGTCCACGAACGCCGCGCCGGCGTCCACTCCAGCCGCTCCCGCGACGCCGATCGCACCGGTCGCCGCCTCCGCGAAACAGACGATCGTCATCGACACCGACGTCTATCACGTCGAGCTCTCGAACGAAGGCGCCGTTGTTCAAACCTGGCTGCTGAAGAAGTACAAAGATGCGAAAGGCAGGCCGCTGCAACTCGTGAATCAGGTGGGCGCGGCCAAAGCCGGTTATCCCCTGGCGATCCAGTTCCGCGGAGAGGCTAATTCCCCGATCAACAAGGCGCTCTGGGAAGCTCACCCGTCGGCGGACGGCCTGACGGTCGAGTTCGAGTACTCCGACGGCCACCTTTCGGCGAAGAAGACCCTCGCGTTCACGCGCAGCACCTATCTGGTGCAGATCGCCGATGAGGTCCGGCGTGACGGCGCCGGCGTTCCGCATGAGATCTCGTGGCGTGCCGGGTTCGGCGATATGGACGTCACGAACGCCTCCGCCCAGGTCTCCTCGATTCGATACGACGTTGCGCAGGACAAGCTGATTCGCGACGCCGTGAAAACCGCGAAGAACGGCCCTGTTTACACCGACGGCACGTTCTCGTTCTTCGGACTGGAAGACCGCTATTTCGTCGCTGCGTTTCTGCCGCCCGCGGGCTCGCCGATCAAAACCACGCTTTTCGACGACAACGTCGCCACCGCTTTCAACACCAGGGAAGATCAGTTCGCGGGTATCGCGATTGGCGGCGAAGCGCGCAATCAGCTCAGCCTCTACGTCGGGCCTAAAGAAGGCGAGGTTCTCGCCTCCGTGAACCCCAATCTCAGTCACGTGATCGACTGGGGCTGGTTCCGCATCCTCGCCCAGCCGCTGTTCATTCTGCTGCGTGAGCTGAATGACCGGCTCATCCACAACTACGGCTGGGCCATCATCGTCCTCACGCTCATCATCAACACGGCGCTGTTTCCGCTGAAGATCATGAACCTGAAGTCGATGCGGAAAATGCAGCTCGTTCAGCCGCAGATCAACAAGATCAACGAGAAGTACAAGGGTATCGGCATGAGCGATCCCCGCTCGCAGCAAAAGCAGGCGGAGATCATGGAACTCTACAAGAAGCACGGCATCAACCCGATGGGCGGCTGCATCCCGATGCTCATCCAGCTGCCGTTTCTGTACGCGTTCTACAAGGTTCTTTCGGTCTCCGTCGAAATGCGGCACGCGCCCTGGCTGTGGGTTTCGGATCTGACCCAGCCCGAACACTTTGGCATTCACTTCCTGCCGCTGATCATGATCGTCACGAGCGTCGTGCTGCAGAAGATGACGCCGACGCCCGCGGGCGGCGATCCCAACCAGCAGAAAATGATGCAGTTCATGCCCGTGATGATGGGCATCTTCTTTTGGTCGCTCTCAAGCGGTGTGGTGTTATACTACCTAACCAGCAACTTAGTAGGCGTGGCGCAGCAGTGGTTCTTCAACAAGACCGCGGCGCCTCTGCCAGTAACTACTGTGATCAAGGACGGCAGGAAGAAGGCTTGAAGCCAAAATATTCGATCGACGAAACCGGTCCCCGGATTGAGAGTTTTCTGCGGCTGATTCGCGAGGATGCCGGATTCGATTTCGACTTCACCGTGGAGGCCGGCGAGCAGACCAACGCCGAATTTGAAACGCCCGATCTGGTGGTGAAGTTCACCGGCGAAGATGTTGATCTGCTACTGAGCAACCGCGCGGAACTGCTGCTGGCGCTCGAACACGTTTGCCAGGAAGCGCTGCGGATGCACTCCGACGATCACTCGCGGATTGCGTTCGACGCGAACGATTACCGCGCGCTGCGAATCGAAGAGCTCCGCATGACCGCGCAGGTGGCGGCCGAGAAGGTGAAATCTTCCGGACAGCCTTTCCGCTTTGCTCCCATGAACAGCCGCGAGCGCCGCATCATTCACATCGCGCTGCGGAACGAAACCGAACTGCGCAGCGAAAGCTCGGGCACGGGACCGTTTCGCGGAGTTGTGGTGTATCCGGCGGGAATGCCGTCTCTTCCGGAAGTGCCGCAGCCGGCGTTCCGTCCGTCGCGCTTTGGACGTCCGCCGGAACCGGCGGGTGACCGTGACCGGGGACGCCGCTTCGGCGACCGCGGACGCGGTGGTGGGCGTGGCGATCGCCGCGGCCCCCGCTCCCCACGCTGACGTAGGGCTTCCGGCCTGCCGCCGGGCTTCCGCCCGGCGTGTCCGGTTTTCCAGAAATTTGCGCCTCCACGACACAATCGCCGCGATCTCCACACCGATAGGCCGAGGCGGCCTGGGCGTGGTCCGCATCTCGGGGGCGCAGGCGCTTTCAATCGCGAGCGAAATCCTCAAACTGCACGGCGAACTGCGGTCCTGGCATGCAGTGCGCGCCGAACTTCTCGATCATGATGGCGAGCACATCGTCGATGACGTGATCGTCACGTATTTTGCCGCGCCGAAATCCTACACAGCCGAAGAAGTCGTCGAGATCTCCTGCCACGGCGCGCCGGTGATCCTGCGGCATTGCCTCGATCGCGCCGTACGCGCGGGAGCGCGCCTGGCCGAACCCGGCGAATTCACCCTGCGGGCCTATCTGAATGGCCGCATCGATCTCCCGCGCGCCGAAGCGGTACGCGATCTGATCGAAGCCACGACGCTCTACCAGGCCCGAATCGCCGCCCAACAGACGCAGGGTTCGGTCTCGCGGCTGCTCGCGCCGATCAAGGCGCAACTGCTCGAACTGATCGCGCTGCTCGAAGCGGGAATTGACTTCGCGGAAGACGATATCAGCGTGGCGCCGGCATCGGAAATTCTGCGGCGGCTGCAGCCGTTAATCGCGGAGACAGGTGCGCTGGTGCGGAGCTTTCGATACGGGAATCTCGTGCATAACGGCTTTTCTCTCGCGATCGTGGGACAGCCGAACGTCGGCAAGAGCAGCCTGTTCAATCGGCTGGTGGAGCAGAATCGCGCCATCGTGACCGATATCCCCGGCACTACGCGCGACGTCGTTTCAGAGACCATCGAGTTCGAAGGCATTCCGGTTCGGGTGGTCGATACAGCGGGCATCCGCGAGACGAGTGAACTCGTCGAGAAGCTCGGGATCGAGCGCAGCCGGCAGGCGATGGCGGATGCGGACCTCACGATTGTCGTCGTGGACGGCGACCGCTCCCTCGTTGAGACAGCGCGGGCGCACGGGCGAACGCTGGTCGCGGCGAACAAGTGCGATCTGCCCGGATTCCGCGCGCTGCCGGATGAGATCGCCATCTCGGCTCTCACCGGCGAGGGCATCGACGCCCTCAAGCGCGCCGCCATCGATCTGCTGGCGCCGGGCGGGGAAGCGCAGGGCGGATTCATCACGAGCCTGCGGCATGAAAATCTGCTGCGCGAGTCACTCGCGATGCTCGAAAAAGCGCAGGACGCCGTTCACGCCGCTGTGCCACACGAGATGCTGCTGCTCGATCTCTACGGGGCGCTGCAGCCGCTCGATGCCATCACCGGCGTCACCACCGCCGACGACATTCTCAACCGCATTTTCTCGACGTTCTGCATCGGCAAGTGAGATCAGAGATCTTCGAGCCGGAGTTTCACGTCGGCGTATTTCCAGGCCGCGGCGAACTTCACATCGGTCGCTGACGCGTCGGCTGTCTTGCCCTGTTTGCGAAGTGATTCGGCGAGTCCGAACAACGCGCGTCCGCTGTTGGCATGAAGCGCGAGCTCTGCGCGGAAAACCTTCTCGGCGCTGGCCGCATCGCCGTTCGCCAAAAGCACGCGTCCGAGCGATTCCCGGGTTGGGATGTACCACGACGGCGGTTCATCATACGCAAGCGCATCTTCGAGCTGAACGGTTTGCTGCAGCAGCGCGATCGCGGTCTTGCGGTCGCCTTTGGCTTCGGCCATACGGGCGTCGAGGGTCTTTTCCGCGATGGTGAGCACTGCGCTCGCGGTGTTCAGTCCGAACATATAATCCTTCGGCACCTGTATGATCGCGGCGTCCATCGCGCGGCGCTCCGCGTCGCCTTCGGCGCGCTTGCCTGTGGCGGCGAAGGCCATGCCGCGGCCGAAATTCCACATCGCGGTTTCGGCGTGATGCGTCTTATCCGGTGCGGGGAGCTTCAGCAGATCGTTCCACTGGCGGAATCGAACGAGGATCTCGACCGGCGTCGGCATCCAGCCTTCCAGCATGTTCTGCATCATCTTCACGTGCGGACCCACCTGCGCGATGAGATCGTTCGCCGCCTTCTTCGACGTGGCCAGACGTCCTTCGATGCTGGCTGAAACCGCGAGGAACTGGAGATTGTGCGGGTAGTACATCATCGTGTAGATATCGTCCACGTGATACTTCTGGATGTACGCCTGATCGGCCGCGATGGCTTTCTCGTTCGCGACGGAAGCTCCGTGATAATCGCCCGTGCGGATGTAGGCGTGGGCCGGCATGTGAACGAGGTGTCCCGCCGCGGGCGCCAGCGTCTTGATGCGCTCCGCACTGGCGAGGGCCTTTTCCGGATGGCCTGACGCTTCCATCGCATGAATGTAATAGTGGTTTGCGCCCAGATGATTGGGGTCGCGCTTCAGGACGGATTCGAGCGTGGCTTCGATTTCGAGCGTTCCTTCGGCCGGTTTGCCGTCGGGCGTCCAGAGCTGCCATGGACGAAGGTCCATCGCGCTTTCGGCGTAGAGAGTGGCCGCGTCGAGATCGTTCGGGTAGCGCTTCACGATCTCTCCCATCGCGTTCTTGTAGTCGACGGCGGCTTTGCGCAGGTCGGCTTTCGGATCGGCGGAATAGCGGCGGCCGATCGCGTCGATGAACGCTCGCTCTTCGGGCGTTGCGCCTTTCGCGGCGGCTGCCTTCGCTTTGGCGGCCGCGGCCAGCGCCTGCTTCATGCGCTCCGGATCGCTCGGGTCGTTGATGTTCGGACCCACCGCGACCGCGATGCCCCAATACGCCATCGCGCAGTTCGGATCGAGCTGCGCCGCCTTCGTGAAGGATCGAACCGCCTCTTCGTGATTGAAGGCGTAGATCAGTCCGAGGCCCTGATCGAAGTACTTTTGGGCTTCCGGGTTCTTCGTCGTCACCGCATGGTGAGTGTTGCCGAGCCCCGGCATGAGCTGCTGCGCCGCGCAGAGAGCCGGCAGCGCCAATGTGGCGAGAAGCGCTTTTCGCATCCCCGGATTTTACCTCAAAAAGAGCGGGCAAATGGCTCCGGGAAAACGTCAATCCGGAGCGGCTCTTTCCTCTGCATGCCCCCGCCGTCGCGCGCCAGTGTTTCAGAAGCACTTTCCGCCGCCCGGCTGATGAAACCTTTTGCAGTGAACTAAACCGCTACGCGGTAATGGTCTTCGTCTGAGGGGCTGGAGGCAAGCCCCTGAGAAACACTGGATCAGGTTTATACCCATAAGCCAATCCAATGAACTCAGGAGCTTTGCCATGACACCTTTGCGGCAACGA
>CAZPZE010000038.1:0-9687 GCA_964590625.1 uncultured Solibacteraceae bacterium | reverse complement strand
ACGCCGGCTGAAGCTGGATTCTGTATGTAGCAAGAGGTGCCCTCAATGCAACATCAGGAAGCAATTAACGGACCAACCACACTTGTCAACGCAGATCCATAACAAGGGAAAGGTGATTGCTCGACAATCCGCGGAGGTCTGTATGCCGGAAAAGAAGACTATCAAGCGGGCACGCAAAGACGCACGCGAAGGAAAGTCGCCTTCCACGCAGGGGGGCGAGTTCGTTCGCGAAGAGATGGAACACATCCGGGAGGGAAAGCACGGCGCGCGGAACACAAAGCAGGCGATCGCGATCGGGCTTTCCAAAGCCCGCCGTGCGGGAGTGAAACTGCCGCCGCCGAAAGAAGGCTCGGAGAAGACGAAGGCGCAGGCTCGGCGCGATACGAAGAAGGCTGAATCGGCCAGCGAGAAAAGATCGGCCACGCGCTCTCGGGCGACCAGCCGCGCGCTGAAGAGGGAAGGACACAGCGCGGCATCGCACAACTCGCTCTCGCGCCAGGCCCGAACCAGCGCGCGTCATCGCAGTTCGGAAAGCCGCAGCCGCTCGGCCCGTAAAGCCGCGAGAACGCGCGCCCGTCATCGGAGCTGAGACGCCGACGGTCACGACGGACCCGGCGCGCCAGCTGGAAGAGCTGTTCAGGAAGAGGGGCGCGGCTACTGCGCGCAAGCTGGTATCTCGGAGAGAGGCGGCCTCCGTAGTGCGCATTGTGATCCAGTCTATCGCGCCTCAAAAACCTCAGCGGTGGCGCCGCACAGTTGGGGAATGCGAAACAGATCGGTACGCGCCGCGTGACCAGACGCGAATCATCGTAGAACGGGTTAGCTGGCGTACACTGGCAGTGCAGGTGCTTTCTATCTGAATCGCAATGGGGCCTAAGACGGGTCTGGCGCTGGCAGTTCTCGTTTTGGCCTGCGCGATGAATTCTCCCGCGCAGATTGCGCAGTTTGAAGGGCAGAAGATCGCCGATATCCAGTACTCTCCCGGGCCGAATCTGGATCCTGCCGATCTCGATGTAGTGCAGCTTCTCCGGAAGGGGGATACGCTGCACATGCTCGACGTGGGCGACACGATCGATGCGATGTTCGCCACGGGCCGTTTTGCCGACATCGTGGTGGAAGCGGAGAAGGCGCCCGCCGGAGGCGTGATCGTTCGCTTCATTCTCCAGCCGCAGTTGTTTGTCGGCGGATCCTCCGTGGATGGGAAGATCGCCAATCCCCCCAACCGCGCCGAGCTCGAAAGCGGCAGCCAGTTGACCCTCGGCGCCCCTTTTCACGATGAAGATGTGCAGGCCAGCGTCGACCGCATGATGCGGCTCTTCCGTTCGAACGGTCTGTTTGAAGCCAGCGTGCAGCCGAAGATCGAGCGCCCGCCGGTCGGCTCGGATGCGGACGTTCAACAGGTCTTCGTCACTTTCGAGGTGAAGGCGGGAAATCGCGCGAAGTATGGAATGCCGGTCATTCAGGGCGCCGGCCCGCTTTCCGACGACACGATTCTCAAAGCAACCGGATGGCGCTATCCGCTGATTCACTGGTGGAAACACGTCACGAGCCAGCGCACGCGCGGCGGTGTACAGGGCGTCCAATCGCGTTATCAGAAAGACGACCGGCTCCTGTCAAAAGTCCAGCTGACCGGAACCGACTACGACGCTGAGCACAAGAAAGCCATTCCGCATCTCGATATCACGGCAGGCCCGAAGGTCAAAGTCGAAGCCGTCGAAACGAAACTTTCGAATCGCGTGCTGAGGCGATACGTTCCGGTCTTCTCCGAGCATGGCGTCGATACCGATCTGCTCGTGGAAGGCCGCCGCAATCTCCACGATTATCTGCAGAGCCAGGGCTATTACGATGCCGATGTCGATTTCCGCGTGGAGCAGCCGGTGAACGATCTCGAGACTGTCCAGTACGTGATCTCGAAGGGTCAGCGCTACCGCATGGTGCACCTCGAAATCAAAGGCAATAAGTACTTCGATGAGGACACGCTGCGCGAACGCATGTTCATCGCTCCGAAAGCGTTCAACCTGCGCCGCGGGCGCTACAGTGACGCGTTCCGACGCCGTGACGAAGTGAGCATCGCAGATCTGTACAAAGCCAATGGCTTTCGCGACGTCAAGGTAGTCACGCAGGTGGATCGCGATTATCAGGGCCATCAGGGCGACGTGGCGGTGACCATCAACATCACGGAAGGCCCGCAATGGATCGTCGACAATCTGTCGGTCGAAGGACCGCTCGAGCCAAATCGCATTCAGGTGATGCCGCTGATCAGCTCGATTCCGGGCCAGCCGTTCTCGGACGTTTCGATGGCGGCGGACCGCAGTTCGGTGCTCACCTGGTATTACTCGCACGGCTACCCCGACGCGACGTTTCGCGCACAGTGGAGTGAGAGCAGCAGCACGCCGCATCACGCCGACATCACCTACACGATCCTCGAAGGCGCTCCCCAGTTCGTGCGCGGCATTCTGACCCACGGCCTGAATACAACCCGCCAAAGCATTGTGGATCGCGCCATCACGATCCGGGCGGGCGATCCTCTTTCGCCGGTCATCCAGACGGATACACAAAAGCGGCTCTACGATCTCGGGATTTTCGCGCGCGTCGATACTGCCATTGAGAATCCGGATGGCGAAACCGAGCGCAAATACCTTCTCTACGATTTCGAAGAAGCCAATCGCTATACGGTGAGCGCCGGCATCGGCGCGCAGGTCGCGCGGTTCGGGCAGCCGAGCGCGCAGAGCCTGGGGTCCCCCGCCGGTTCCACTGGTTTCAGTCCGGAAGTCTCCGCAACCGTCAGCCGCATCAATCTCTGGGGCATTGGGCATTCCGCCAGCGCGCGTCTGGTGTATTCCAACATTGACAAAACCGCGTCGCTGAATTATCAGCAGCCCAGGTTCTTCGGACTCGAAGGCCGTAACATCACTTATTCGCTGGTCTATGAAGACCAGCGAGATGTACGCACGTTCGCGTCGAAACGTGAGGAAGCTTCGATCCAGGTCTCTCAGAAATTCACCAAAGCGACCACCGGCCTCTTCCGCTTCTCCTACCGGCGCGTGAGCGCGAGCCAGGTCGTGATTCCCGTACTGCTCATCCCGCAGCTGCTGCAGCCCGTGCGGCTCGGAATTCTTTCGGCAAATCTGGTACGGGATCGGAGGGACAACGCGACCAATCCGCGTCACGGCAGCCTCAACAGCTTCGATATTCGCTTCGCCTCGCGCTACTTCGGTTCGCAGCGCAGCTTCGGCGCCGCGCTTGTCCGCAACGCGACGTATTACGCGCTGGGCAAGAGCCTGGTTCTCGCGCGCCAGACGGAATTCGGCGTCATCGAGCCCTTCGCCGCTCCCCCGGGGCTGAGCGAACAGCAGTCCGTTCCTCTGCCGGAACGCTTCTTCGCGGGAGGCGCCGACTCACTTCGCGCCTTCGCGTTCAACGAAGCGGGACCGCGCGATACGGGCGCGCCGCTTTTCCCCGGCGGACCATCCTCACAGGCGACGGGCTTTCCTCTTGGCGGAAATGCGCTCTTCACGAACAACATCGAGCTGCGCTTCCCGCTCATTGGCGAAAACATTCAGAGCGTGCTCTTCCACGATATGGGAAACGTCTTCTCATCGCTGAGCGATATGTCGCTCCGCTACCGGCAGCACAACCTGCAGGATTTCGATTACACCGTCCACGCGGTGGGGGTTGGCCTCCGGTATCGCACACCGGTGGGCCCGGTGCGCGTCGACCTTGCATACGCGCTCAATCCACCTTCGTTCAACGGATTCAACGGAACGCCTCAGCAACTGCTGCAGTGCGATCCGAATGATCCGGCCACGGCGACGAAGAGCTTCTGCCAGGTCAGGGAACAGAACACCGGACATTTTCAGTTTTTCCTCTCCATCGGGCAGACGTTCTGATATGCGGCGGTTGCTACTCATTTCGATGCTGTTCACGTCTCTGCTCCCGGGCGCCCAGGTCCTCGATCGTGTCGCCGTCGTGGTGGGGAAGCGCGCCATCAAGCTGAGCGACATCGAGAGCGATATCCGCATCACCGCCTTCCTCAACCGCACCGCCGTGGATATGAGTCCCGCGGCTCGCCGGAAGTCGGCTGAACGGCTGGTGGATCAAAGCGTGATTCGTGATGAAATTGCAACGGGCGATTATGAGCGCGCATCCGATGCCGACGCGCAGGGAATGTTGAAACAGCTTCGGCAGGACCGCTTCGGTGGATCGGACCAACGCCTTCGCCCCGAGCTCGCGAAGTACGGCATCACCGAAGATCAACTGACCAGCGAACTGCGATGGCAGCTCACCGTGCTGCGCTTCATCGACGAGCGCTTCCGTCCCGCCGTCCTGATTACGGACGACGCGTTGAAGAATTATTACGACCAGCACCTCGCTGAGCTGCGGAAGCAGAATCCGCAGGATTCCACCTTCGATGCGCTCGAGCCAAAAATTCGGGAACAGCTGGTCTCCGCGGAAGTCGACAAACAGTTCGACGCATGGCTGGCCGACAAAAGAAAAGACGATCGCGTCACATTCCTGAAGGAGGCATTCCAATGAGCCGCGTCTCGAGGATCGTGCGTAATATCGCCATCGGGCTGGCGGGCCTCGTTATTTTTGTGATTGCCGTCGCCTCCATCGTCATCCATACCGATTGGTTCGCGAACTTCGTGCGTGGCAAAATTGTGGCCGCGATTGAAGACAGCACCGGCGGCCGGACCGAAGTCGGCGCGTTCCGCTTCGACGAATCGTACCTCGAAGCCACCGTCGACAACCTGACGATCCACGGTCTCGAGCCCGCCGGCGCGGCGCCGTTCGTTCAGGTGCACAATGTCGTCGTCAATATCCGGCTGTTCACGCGGCTGAATCAGATCGTCAATATTTCGCGCGTCATCGTGAACCAGCCGCGCGTGCACGTCATGACGCTGGCCGATGGACGCAGCAATATTCCATCGCCCCGCAATCCCTCGCCGCCGAAGGATAAGCCGCTGAAGCCCGTCGTCGATCTCGCGATTGGCCATTTCAAGCTCAACCAGGGCGCGCTGTCACTCGAACAAACAACGATCCCGCTCGACGCGCAGGCGGACGATCTCAAAGCCCGCCTCGATTACAATCTGCTGTCATCCACATACGGCGGTCAGGTTTCCTTCGCGCCCATCTACGTGATGGCAGGCCGCCGCACGCCGGTTCGCGTCGACGTGAAGCTGCCGGTCACCATCGGCACCGATCGCATCGAGCTGCATCGCGCCACCATATCGACGCCCGCTTCCGTGCTTTCGTTGGATGGCTCGGTCACCAACATCCGGCACCCGCAGATCGACGCGAAGCTCAACGCAACCATCGGCGCCACAGACCTCCGCTATGGAGCTGGCATCGATATCGCAACCGGCGCCGATCTCCCGCGCTACATCCAGCTCGTTGCCGATGTCACGGCATCGAACAGCGCGATCCACGTCCGAAACCTGCGGACCACCATCGGCGATTCTTCCATCGAAGCCTCCGGCGCGCTCCGCGATCCGAACGGATCGGGGGCCATGAACTTGCGTTCAACGCTCGCCCTGGGCCAGCTGGCGCGCCTCTTCCAGACGCCGGCGAACGTGGCCGGCACACTCACGCTCAATGGCAACGCGAAGTGGGAGTCCGCAAACAGCTATTCGTTTTCCGGAAATCTGGCTGGCGAAAAAATCGACGTTACACAGGGGACTACCTCGATTCACGATGTCAACCTGACATCCGGAGTTCACGCCGATCAGAACAATATCGATCTGCAGCACCTGATCCTGCGCGCCTTCGGCGGCAGCTTCGAAGGAAATGTGGGCCTGAACCAAATGCGCTTCTATCGCGTGGATGGCAATCTCCACGGCTTTGACATCCAGCACGCGCTCGCTGTTGCCGGAACGAAGCTGCCGTACGAAGGCGCGATCAGCGGCCCCGTCACGGCGCAGGGTGATTTGAAATCCACGCAAAGCCTGATCGCTCAGGCGCACCTCACCATCGCGCCGGGCAAAACCGGCATTCCCGTTTCCGGAAAGCTCAACGCGGACTATTCCGCTTCGAGCGATGACGTTCGCATCCAGAATTCCTATCTCGCGCTCCCGCACACGCGCCTTGATCTCGAAGGCGATCTGACGAAGAACCTGCATCTCGCTCTGAAATCGCGCGATCTGAACGATGTCCTCGCCGCGACCACCGTCGCGCCTGGCACCGTCGTTCTGAATCAGGGCACTCTCGCATTTGAGGGCGAGGTGAGCGGCGGTGTTCACGCGCCCAAACTTACCGGCCATTTCGATGCAACCAACATCGCGATGGAAGACCGGCGCTTCGATTCCATCGCGGCCGATCTCACGGCATCGCCCTCCGGCGCAACAGTCGCAAACGGCGTGATCGCGCGCGCAGGCGATGGAAGCGGCATGCGCGCGCAATTCTCAGCCTCAGCCGCGCTGGCGAACTGGAAGCTCCCGCCGAGCGCGCCCATCCGCGCCGATCTCGCCATCAATCCCGCCGACCTCGCGGATCTCGCTGCGCTCGCCGGCCAGAAGGATGGCGGATACTCCGGACCGGTCACCGTCACCGCCCACGTAACAGGAACCGCCGGCAATCCGCTGGGCGACGTGCGGCTCGATGCCGGCAAGGGCACCATTCAGAACCGCGCCTTCGATCAGGCACATCTCGAAGCGAGCCTCAACGACCGCCTCGTGACCATCCCCGCCGCATGGATTCAGGGCGGTGCGGGACGCCTTAATATCACCGGCGAATTCCGTCATCCCGCCAACAGTTTTTCCACCGGCCAGATACACGCGAAGCTCACGACCACGCAGCTTGATCTCGCGAAGTTCCCCATCCCGATGCCGAGCGACGCGCTGGGCAATCTGCAGGCGAATCTCGACGCCACCGGTCAACTCCAGGCCGCGCCCGCGACTCCCTTTTTGCTGTCATCCGTCACAGGCGACATCACCGCCCGCGGCCTCAAAGTCGGCGGCGAAGATTTCGGCAATCTCGATCTCAATCTGCGAACCTCCGGCAACACCGCGAACTACAACGCCAGCCTCGTTTTCGGAACCTCGAATATCCGGATCACCGGCGCCACCCGCCTCGAACAGGATTATCCAACCACCGCCGATGCCACAGTAACCAACCTCTCCGTTGCGAAGGTGCTCACGGCGGCCGAACGCACGGACATTCCGGCCAAAGGCACGCTCTCCGGCACCGCGCACGTCACCGGCACGTTGAGCAGTCCGCAGGGCAGCGCGAATCTGGAGCTCACTCGTGCGGTCCTCTATGACGAACCGGTCGATCGGATTCGCCTCCAGGCATCTTACCTGCCGAACCGCATCGATCTTCAGCAGCTGCAGATCACGGCCGCCGGCGCCGACATCCAGATGAACGCGCGGTACGATCATCCTGCCGGCAATCTCCAGACCGGCAGCGCCACATTCGAAATCAACAGCAGCCGTCTCGATCTCGCGCGTATTCACAATGTCCAGACCCGCCGTCCCGGCCTCGCGGGCGCCGTGCAGCTCTCAGCGAAAGGCAGCGGCGCCATTGCGTCCGGTAACGCAGCCATCGGCGCGCGCCTGCAGATTCATGACCTCGATATGAATCTCGCTGCTAGTGGCGTGCACGCCCAGGGCGAAAACTTCGGCGACCTCAAACTCATCGCCAGCATGGCCTCTGCGAATCGCGTCCAGTTCGCGCTTGATTCCGATCTCGCCAGTTCGCAGATTCACGGTCAGGGAAGTGTCGATCTCACCGCCGGCTTCCCCGTCAACGCGCAGCTCACGATTCAGAATGCGCTCTACACGAAATTCGCGAAGCTCGCGGGCGTCGCGCTCGCCGAGCCCAGCCAGGTGGAAGCCGCGGTCGACGGCCATGTGAGCGTGAACGGCCCCATCGGGCACACGGACCAGCTTCGGGGCAATCTTCAGCTAACACGCGTCGCCGTGACAGCGAAACCGCAGGCCGGGCAGGCGCGCCCGATTGAGATCACGAATCAGGGGCCGCTCACCGCGACGCTCGATCACGGCGCGGTTCAGCTCCAGAACGCGCATCTGCAGGGGCCTGAGACGGATCTCCAGGCGCGGGGCACCGCTTCCATCACAGGCGGCCCCATGGCGCTTACGATCAACGGAAACCTCGGCCTCGCCATCCTTAAAAATTTCGACAGCGACATTTACTCCGCCGGCAGCATCACGCTGACTGCGAACGTTCGAGGCACAACCGCAAAGCCACAGATGAGCGGCCAGGTGGTGCTCAAAGATGCCACGTTCACGTATGCAACGCTGCCCAACGGCATCTCGAAAGCGAACGGAACCATCGTTCTCAGCGGCACTACGGCAAACATCCAGAACCTCACGGCCGAATCCGGCGGAGGCAAGCTCACGCTCACCGGATTCGCCCAATACAGCGAGCCCATGCGATTCGGTCTCCAGTTGCGCGCCCAGCAGGTGCGCGTGGAAGTTCAGCCGGGTGTCAGCGTGATTGTCGGCGCCAATGCGCAACTGGCAGGAACATCACGCAGCAGCGCGATCACGGGTAATGCCACCATTGTTCAGGTGAACTACAACCCAACGACCGATATCGCTTCCATCCTCTCGAAAGCGACGCCTTCCGTTCAATCCGCCGCCGCGCCCTCGCCGATCCTCGAAAACATGCATCTCGATGTCCGCGTGCGCACAGCGTCCGGACTCTCAGTGCAGGCTCAAATGGCGCAGGGGCTTTCCGCCACCGCCGATCTTCGCGTCGAAGGCAACGTCGCGCAGCCTGGAGTTCAGGGACGCGTGAGCATCAACGAAGGCCAGCTCGTCTTCCTCGGCGCCTCGTTCTCCGTCGATTCGGGCACAATTAATTTTTACAATCCGCTCCGCATCGATCCGATTCTCGATATCAGTCTCGAAACGCAGGCGCAGGGCGTCCAGGTGACACTGCGGGTCACCGGTCCGGTCGATAACATGAAGCTCAGCTACACGTCGAATCCTCCGCTGCAGTTCACGGAAATCGTCTCCCTGCTCGCCACGGGAAAGACGCCGACCTCCGATCCCACGCTCCTCGCCAATCAGCCACAGGTTCCGCAGGCCTCCTTCGAACAGATGGGCGAATCGGCCATCCTCGGCGAGGCGGTCGCGAACCCCGTTGCAGGCCGACTGCAGCGCGTGTTCGGCGTCTCACAGCTGAAGATCGATCCCGCATTCCAGGGCGGCTCCGCGTTGCCTACGGCGCGCCTCACCCTGCAGCAGCGTATTACGAGCAATGTGACGTTCACTTACACCACCGCGCTCGATGATCCCAACGGCGAGATCATCAAAATCGAATGGGCGTTTGATCCGCGGTGGTCCGCCGTCGCGACGCGCGATGAGAACGGCATCTTCAGCGTCAACTTCCTCTACAAGCGCCAGTTCCGTTGAAGTACGGTGTGAAATCTCCTGTTGGCTCCGGGATTGCTTTCTTTCAGGGCAAGGAGGTTCTTATGAATAAGAAGAACACCGGAAGCAGCGAAGAAACCATCAGGGACGATCGCAGGACTTCACCGAGGGGAATGGCGCCGGATGCGGCGCACGCTCCGAAGGGAGTCAGCATTGGCCGCCGTGAGACGGAAGTGGAAGAGCAGTTCAGCAGCAATTCCAGAAACAATGCTCAGGCGCGGCAAGCGGAGCGGTTCAAGTAGTTCGATTCGTTCCGGCACTGAATGGCGGGCGGGCTTCGGCTCGCCCGCGC
>CAZPZE010000037.1:0-16230 GCA_964590625.1 uncultured Solibacteraceae bacterium | reverse complement strand
GGCATGATCTGATCGACCGCCGTTACGCGCCAGCCGCGATCGCGCAGCCAGATGGCGTGACGTCCCAGGCCGCAGGCAAGATCGAGCGCATCACCCGATGGAGTCCCTTGAAGGGCGGAGGTCAACTCAATGGCTGGCGAGGTCACTCAGGTGTAGTTGCGGCGGGGAAGGTCACCGCAATCCCTGCCGCGCGCAGGCGGCGGTAGAGGCGCTTGCGGACTTGGCTTCGCGCTGTTGGAACGTTCGCAAACTGCGTGACGCTGAACACTACCTGGAAGATCAGCGAATTGTTCCAGGGACCAGGATTGAAGCGCACGGCCGGCGGCGGATCCGACAGAACGTTCTCGACTTCCCTGGTGCTGCTCGTCGTTTCTTCGAGCAGCAGTTTCTCAACCTGGTCGATATCGGCGTCCTGGCTGACGCCGCAGAGAATCGTCACGACCATGCGGCCGTCCGGGAGAAAGTAGTTCGTGAAAATCGCCTGTCCCAGTTTGTTGTTCGGAATGACGATTAGATTGTTGAGGCCCGTCCGCATCGTCGTGCAGCGCCAGTTGATGTCGGTAATGTACCCTTCCTGCTTCGAATCGAGCTGGATGTAATCGCCAATTCGTACGAGACCGGAAACCGAAACGTAGAATCCCGCGAACAGATTCGAAAGCGTGTCCTGTAACGCGAGCGCGACCGCGATGCCGCCTACGCCCAGACCTGTCAGGATTGGCGCCAGGCTGAAGTTGAAGATGACCTTGGAAAGCCAGAGAGAGCCTACCGCCAAAATCGAAAACTGCACCAGCTTCTGGCTGAGCGAGCTGACCGATTTCACCCCGCCGAGCCCGCCGTAAAACCGCACCATATTGCCGGCGAACTGGCTGAGCGCGATCGTGAAGGACAGTCCCCAGAGCACCTGCAGGGTGGGCGGGAAGTAGTGCAGATAGCGCGGCGGGATTTCGGAATTCTGCGTGGCGACGTGAAGACCGAGGACAACGATCCAGAGCGCGATGGGGCCCCGCAGGGTGTCAATCAGCAGGACATCGAGCTGGCTTTCGGTGCGTTTCGCCCAGCCCCGCAGGAGCCGGAAAACCACTCGTCGGGCCACGAGCCCCACGAGCACCGTGACGATGAACAGGGCGAGGGGGACGGCGACGACAAACGGGTCGCTCAGTATCTGTTGCTTGTCGTTCATTCTATTGTCTAGGGCGGGGGGCGGGGGCGGGAATTCCCTCTGCACGCAGGAGGCAATTCGAGCGTCATGCCTTTTTGATGCGTTCATCTGCCGTGGTGGGAGTGTGCTCGCTTGTGAGCTTGGCGCTGTTCACAGCCATCCTCCCGCCGGCTGATGTGCACGCGGCTGATTTCACTGATCCTCCCTCGGAACTCGCGGCTGCCATCGCGCGCGACGGAAAGCGGGTCGAAAAGGCGGGCGATCTCGCACAGGCTTACGTCTACTACTCGCAGGCCTCGGCCCTGCAGCCCAAAAACCGCAGCTACCGGAAGCACGCCGCAGCCCTGCAGGTGGCCGGCGCGAAGCAGATCAAGGACGCCGCGGGCGGCGAATCGCCCACGATTGAGCCTTCTGAGGCGGATAAAACCGGCGACGGTGGCGTCTGGCAGGGGCACATACCCGCTGATCTGCTTTTTGACAGCCTGACGGCACGTGAGCTCGCCCTGGAGCGGCATTTGTCCAGTCCGCCGGCGCTGGCCGCGACACCCGGCAAGCTGGATTTCGACCTGAGTGACACGCCGCGCAATCTGTACGAAAAAGTGGCTGCGCGTTTCGGCTTGCAGGTGGTCTTCGACAGCGATTTTTCCGCTGTTCCCTCGCAGCCGGTCCGGTTCCGAATCGGGGACGTGGATTATCGCGCGGCGTTCGACGCCCTGCAGGTCTCAACGGGAACGTTCATCGTGCCCATCGGCACGCACGCCATCATGGTGGCGCGCGATACCGTGCAGAAGCGGAATGATCTGGAGCAGTACATCGTCCTCACGCTGCCGGTGCCGCAGGTGATCACGGCGCAGGAGCTGACTGAGGTCGTGCAGGTGGTGCGGCAGACCACCAACGTGGAAAAGATCGGCTGGGACACCCAGACGGATGAGCTCGTGGTGCGCGATCGCGTGTCGCGCGCGTCGCTGGCGCAGGCGCTGCTGCGGCAGTTGTTCGCCTATCATCCCGAGGTCATGATCGAACTGGAGCTGCTGCAGGTGACGGACAGCGACATTATCAACTACGGCTTTTCAGTCACCAATTCCTTCCAGCTGATTCCGCTGGGCCACATCATGAACAACATCGTCTCGGTCCCGAGCGACGTCACCAATCTGCTGACGTTCGGAGGAGGGAAGACGCTGATCGGGCTCGCGGCAGCGCAGGTGCAGGCGATGTTCAACGAGAGTATCTCCAATTCGCGTTCGCTCTACAGGGCGCGGCTGCGCGCGGCGAGTGGCTCGGCTGGCACGTTCCACATTGGCGAGAAATATCCGATGATCACTTCCGGATTCGTGAACGGATCGACCGGGAGCGCCGGCGGCACGACGCCGTCATTCGTCGCCCCGCCGGCGATCACGTTCGAAGACCTGGGGCTCGAAATGAAGATCACGCCGACGGTGCATGGCGCCGATGATGTTTCGATGGGGATCGAGGCTTCGTACGAGGCGTTGAGCGGGCAATCGGCCGATGGCATTCCGGTCCTTCAGAATACGAAGGTGACGACCGAGGTGAGGGTGCGGAACGGCCAGTGGTCGATTGTGGGCGGGCTGATCGGCGATTCGAAATCGAAGACGAAGGGCGGGTTCTGGGGGCTGGCCGGGATTCCGTTTCTGGGGCAGCTTTTCACGAACACGTCGATCGACAAGGAAAAGAACAATTTTCTGATCGGCGTGCGGCCGTTTATTTTGTCGCTGGGTCCGAGCGAGACGAATGTGACGGTGCCGCTGCGGGCGGGGACGGATCAGCGGCCGTTCACGCCGCTCTAAGGTGTTTGCGCCGGGCGCTATAATGGGCTCAGGTGAAAGGGGGCGCAACGGCTTCGACGGGAATGGATTGCGATGGGAAGGCGTGCCGGGTTCCGAGCTCCCGTTAAACGATCGGAAAACCAAAACTGCCAATAACATGCAGTTTGCTTACGCTGCTTAATTAAACCCTAAGCGCGTACGCTCCAGCCAGTCAGCCCGCGGGCTGGCCAGTGAGTGTCATCTCAGCGGGATAGGAAGCAGGCTTCGGTCCGGAGCCGAGTTCCGAGATCAATCGGGCTGGTTCGGCGTTATCTTGCTGGTTCTTAGACGCCGGATGAGAATTCAGAACTGAGCTACGCACGTAGGCTTTTCATTACAGACGCTCTCGGACGGGGGTTCAATTCCCCCCGCCTCCACCAAGTTATTGAAGCTAAAGGCCGTTATCGAGAGATGGCAGCCTTGTATCCGCATCTTCCGAGCGTCGTCGGGTGGGCTGGTAAACAGTAGGCGACAAGGGAGGAGTAATCTTCTGGACGCCGTTTATGGTCATGTCTTGACCATGGGAAATCTCGGCCCACTTATTGCGATCCCGCTGACGGTCATCCTGGTGCGCTGGATTCTCCGCCGAATGCCTTACTTTAGGCGACCCGATGTACTGGCCAGGCGTGCTGCAAAGGCGCAATTACCGGGATGGGTGTCGCTCGTCGAAGGGATTTTCTTCGCAGTTTCGTCAGGCCTCCTGACCATCCTCTTCTTGTCGATTGCGACACATGCACATCAGGCACTCCATCAAGGCAGGAACGTACTCGGGTCTGCTCCGCCAGTTTCTTCTGCTGACTTCATTTTTTGGCTGATACAGGTACTCGCACCCGTGCTTATGGCTCTACCGTTGGGCGGCTTGCTGGCCAATTTCATTTCATGGCTGATCCTGCCGATTAGAGATGTAGAAAACAAACTAATGGCAGAAGGAGTTCCCGGATATACGTGGCACGACTTGAATTTTGGTTTAATCAAATTCAGTCTGGTGGCCGGGCTGTCCTCCGTAATTTTGGTCGCGATGAGTCTCGCGCGTTTTTGAAACATCGTGTAAAAACAGAATTGAGGATTCGCGCCGGCGACATATCCGCACGCGTCTCGGCCCTGGCAGTCTAAGGGTTTGCTCAGAGTTCCGGTTCTGGGCGATTACCCTCGAAAAACGCCTACTGTTTACTAACTGGGGCGATTCTCCGGGGATCGGCCGGCGCGTTCCGGGCTCCTGTCATCACCAGCGCAGTCTCTGCATTAAAGCGACGTCATCCAGAACTGATATCCCTGCTTTTCGAAGAAACGCTTCGGCCGGCGGTTCGAAGAAATCGTGGTCTCTCGTGCAAAGGATATCAGCTTCGCCGATCACCGCAGTCTGCAGGACAACAGCATCGTTTGCGTCGCGAATAGGGGTGATCAGCAAGGGATCAGGAGTCACGATCTCCGCCGCCTCCCGCAGAAAACCGATGTAATCGTAAATGCGTCCCTCTGAAAGACCGTGAAGCTCCATCAAGCGTGGATAGCGCAGGACCTTCGCCAGTTCGAAAAGCATCTCGTTGGATAACAGCAAAATGTGTTCTGACTCAACGATCCGGACAAGGAGATCGGCGGCCAACCCGGTCGGGCTTCCATGACCTCGTACGAGGATTGCTGTATCGAGGACGATTCTCACCGATGAGGACGATAGCTGGGGCGGGCGCTTCTCATTGCCTCTGTGATAATGTCTTCGGCTTCCTGATCCGATACCGGCTTCCGATGAGCATCGACATCAGCAAAATACCTTCCCAGTTCGGCGGCAATCTCAAGCTTTCGCTGCTGCGAGACGTGCACCGGCTCGAACGCGCCCACGCTGACCGCCTCGCCCTCATGGACGCGGCGTCCGAGCAGAGTTTCCAGGGCGGTCTTCTGTTCGGGCGAGAGATCTTCCGCATTGCAGATCATGGTGTCAGGCCTTTTGTTTCATTATGACCGATCCGAACGGCGGGCCATCAATCCGGCCAGGCTCTCTGTTACAGACCGTGACAAATCGTGACACCTACTGCGCAAAAGGCGCAATTTGCGTCATCGGCGAAATCGCAGAATCAACAACTTGCGCTTTTTCAATGGTGGCTTAAGGTTCAATTCCCCCGCCTCCACCAACCTTAAAGATTCACGACTGACACATCACCGACGTCCGCCGTGCCGATGATCCGTGCTCGATCGCGCGGGTTCCGCGCCTTTGGCGCCGCTCTATCTAACCTGGTCCAACGACAATCCTTGTCATCCTTGTGTCACGGAGCACTCGCGGGACCGTGTTCCCCCCTGAGAACGATCGGCGAATCCGCCACACCACGTATCTTTTTCCGCACCGGGACCGTAGTTAGCGGTGAAAGGAATTTTCACCATGATTTGCCCTGTATGCATCGCAGGTACAGCAACAATGGTTGCGGGAGCCGGATCCACGGGCGGGATTCTCGCGGCGTGCTTCGGCAGGTTCAGAAAATATTTCAGAGCGAATCGGCTCAATCTGTTTCGGAAATGAAAGGATAAACGAATGGCAATGAAGATACCTCCGATCGTGTCGCCGCAGGAGTGGGAAGCGGCGCGCCAGCAACTTCTCGTGAAAGAAAAAGCCTTCACTCGTTCGCGTGACGCGCTGGCGGCCGAGCGCCGCCGGATGCCGTGGCTGGCAGTGGAGAACGCGTACGAGTTCGATGGACCCACCGGCAGGATGAGTCTGCTTGACCTCTTCGAAGGCCGCAAACAACTGATTCTCTATCGCGCCTTCTTCGAGCCCGGCGTGTTCGGCTGGCCCGACCATGCCTGCCGCGGATGCTCCTTCGGCGCCGATCAGGTGGCCCACCTCTCCCATCTGAATGTCCGGGACACGACTCTCGCATACGCCTCGCGCGCGCCGCAGGCCGACATCGCGCGCCTGAAAGCCCGGATGGATTGGGACATACCGTGGTACACCATCACCGACAGTTTTGATAAAGACTTCGGAGTCGATGAATGGCACGGCCACAACGTGTTCTTCCGCGATGACGACAAGATCTTCCGGACCTATTTCATCAACAACCGCGGCGACGAGGCCATGGGGAGCACCTGGAACTTCCTCGACATCACTCCGCTCGGGCGCCAGGAGATGTGGGAAGATTCGCCGGAAGGTTATCCTCAGACTCCGCCGTACAAATGGTGGAACTGGCACGACAACTACGCTGCCGAGGCCGCGCCGAACCCGAAGTGGGTTCAGGTCTCCGACGCGGGTGAAGCCGCCTTTCGGAAGCAGCAAGCGGATTGATGGAAGACACCGGAAAATTCGAAGCCCGATACCTCGCGTTTCTCGAAACCATCAGCCCCCTCCGGCCGAGGCTCCATCGCTATTGCGCCCGCATGGTTGGCTCCATCACGGACGGCGAAGACGTGGTGCAGGACGCGCTTTTTCGGGCTTACCGAAACCTGGAAACCTGGGACGAAAACCGTCCTCTCACACCATGGCTGTTTCGCATTGCCCACCATCAGTGCATCGATTTTCTGCGGGGGCGCGGCGTTCGGCTGGAGGCGGAAGCAGCGGTGGCCGAGCCGGACCTCATCGATCCCGGTGATCCTGTTGGGCCGGCACTCGGCCCCGCAATCGAACATCTCGTTTCGAACCTGCCGCCGAAAGAACGCGCGTGTGTACTCCTGAAGGACGTCTTCGAATACTCGCTGGATGAAATAGCCTCGCTCGTGGATTCGACCGTGGGCGGCGTCAAAGCGGCTCTGAATCGCGGCAGGTCGAAGCTGGAGTCTCTGAGGGACGTACCCCTTGCCCCACGTGCTTCTACCCCTGCGGACAGACAGATTCTCCAACTCTACGTCGATCGATTCAACAATCGCGACTGGGATGGGGTGCGCGATCTGATTACCGCCGATGCCAGGCTGCTGGTTGCCGATCGATACTCGGGGACTTTCCTGACCGGCGGCTATCTTGGCGTCTACTCACGAATGCCGGTGACGTGGCGGTTGACGCTGGGCGAAGTGGATCGCGAGCCCAGCGTCATTCTCCTCCAGGAACGAAACGGCGAATGGGAGATCGCGGGAATCGTGCGGCTTGTTCTGGCCGAAGACGGCCGAATCAAGAGCGTCTCCGATTATCAGCACTGTCCGTGGACCCTCACAGCGGGCTCGATTGACGTCCGCTGACGGGCCCGCAGCCTAACGATCGTCGTCGTCATCCCGCAGCGCCATCGACATTGTGCCGGCACCGAAGAACGCCCGCCGCACCGGTGCGGGCATCGGCACATCCGCGCCTTTGATCGAGTGCCACAGGATCTGATTCAGCACCTGTTCGTCAGCGCGATCGTAATCGCTGAAATCGAGCTTGCCGGCGAGCGTGGCCCCGTACGACCTCGGCGTGTTCTTCGCCTGAATATCGATCTTCGGCCCGATCGCGGTGTAGCCGGAAAGATCGGCCTTGTTGCTGAACGCGTTGTACATCGGCGTGGCGGCAGCGTCGTACTGCGTCAGCGGCGGAACGCCGAGCAGCAGTTCCATCGTCCGCAGCATCGAGACCGTGGAATACATCGTGCTGTCCACCGTGTGGCGCTTCACGAACGGGCTGATCACCAGGCCAACCGTGCGGTGTGAATCGATATGGTCCGGACCGTTCTGCGCATCGTCTTCGATGATGAAGATCGCGGAACTGCCCCACACCCTGCTCTTCGTCACGGTCTCCACGATCTTGCCGATCGCCTCGTCGTTCGAAGCCACGGATGCCTGCGGCGTGAATGCCCCCACCGCGGTGCCCGAAGTGTGATCTTCGCCGAGACCCATGATCATGAAGTTCGGAACGCGGTCTTCTTTATCCATCTGGGTGAACTCGGTGACGAACTGGTCCGCGCGGATGTAATCGCGCAGCTTCGCCTGCTGGTCCGGCAGATCGTTCTTGCCGAACGTTTTACTCAATATGGTGGAAAGACCGCGGCGCCCCTGATATCCGAAGGAAAACGCGGTGAGCCCTTTCTGCTGAACCGCTTCCCAGAGATAGGGACTCGTCTGCTCTTCGGTCTGGCGGCTGTCGACATTGCCATGCTTTGAGTAAGTCAGCGTCCAGGCGCGCTCATTGTAGTCGGTTGCGTAGGCGGAGGTGGACCACGGGTGCCCATCCTGCGAAACTTCGCCGTTGCAATACAGATTGTCGAGGAGCACGAACTGCTCGGCGATTGCGTGCGCGTTCGGCGTGACGTCGCGGCCGAACATCACAAGACTCGGGTCACCGTTGCCTTGTTTGAGATCGCCAAAAACCTGATCGTACGTGCGGTTTTCCCGGACGATATACAGGATATGTTTGATCGCCGAGCCCTGGCCTACCTGCGATGGAATCACGCTGTTGCCGCGGAAACCGGTACCTGCCAGCATCTCATCGCGATAGGGTGAATTGGCATAAACCTGCTTTGTGTACTCGGCGAGCTTGTCCGCCGCCGGCATGTCGACAAACGAAATCAGTCCGTTGAGGTTGTTGCCGTGGTGAACGAAGGTCGGCAGCGCTCCTTTCGTTTCCGGACGAATCACGTGGTTCGGTCCGGTGCCGAGACCCTTGCCGCTGCCGACGAGCAGCCGCTTTCCATCCTGCGTCACGGCAACGGCGGTTGGATACCAGGCGGTCGGAATGAATCCGGCGACACGGCTCTCGCCGCGCTTCGTGATATCGACTACCGCCACGCTGTTGTTATCCGCGTCGGCCACGAACAGGGTCTTGCCATCCGGCGATAAGGCCAGCGCGTCGGGCGTAGTTCCGGCGGGGGCTTTCGTGGAAGGCGCGACGCTGATCGCTTCGAGCCGGGTTCCTGTCTTCAGGTCCACATCGACGACGTGATTGGTATTACCGCAGGAGACGAACAAACGGTCGTCCGCCGTGAGCGCGAGAGCGTTCGGATGCGGTTCGACGGCGATACGCTCGGCGACTTTGGGATTGGCGGGATCAGTCACATCGACTTTGGCGACTTCCGCCGAGCCGAGCATCGAGACGTACAGAGTCTTGCCATCGGGCGTGATCTTCGCTGCGAACGGATGATCGCCCAGGCTGAGCTTCGAAGTGACTTTGCTCGTCGTGGAGTCGATCGTGTAGAGGATTCCCTCGGGGCTGTCCACGGCATACACTGACTTCGAATCGGGCGCGATGGCAATTCCGGAGATCGCGGACTTGCTCGCCGGCTCACCTGCACGCGCGGGCGGCCGCGGAGCTTCGAGGCGAACGGCGCCGAGCTGCGTGAAGTGGCCATCGTCCCAGCGCTGGAAGACGTAGAGATCGCCCGCGGGATTCCCCTGACCGGCAGAGATCAGTACCTTCCGTCCGTTCGGCGACCAGGCGAGCCCTTCCCATGCGCGGTCAAGCGGGAATGTGGCAATTTCCTTTTCTGTGGCAAGGTCAACCACGTGAAACTGATGGCGCGTGTAACCGGAATTCGTGAACGCGAGCAGCTTGCCGTCCGGGCTGACGGCGGCGCTCAGAATCATGTCTCCCGAAGGAAGTTGACGTCCGGCCGGCGTGATCTTCCAGCCGTTGGCAAGAAGGACGCCGCCGTTGTCTTCACCGGGAATCGTGATTTCCTGCCCAGTGGCCGGATGTTTCATCCGCGAGTGCTGGACAGCGGTCCATGCGACGGTCGCGACTGCGAGAATCGCAGACGCGATAACCAGACGACGTTTCATATGGCTCCCCCTCTCTTTCAAATAAACGATATACCAGAAATGCAAATATTCTGTCGCAGCATTGTGACAATTCGATCGCGGGAGCCGAACCCGGTTTTTGGCTATGCTGAAGAAGTGTTCCGCCTCGTTCTGGTTGCGCTATGGATGTCGGCGGCCTCGCTGGCCCAGGGACCGGCCAATCCGCCCTCCTTTGAGGTCGCATCGATCAAACCGTCAGACCCGACAAAAGGTCTTGTCGGCGCGTACACCTATCCTGGAGGACGAGTTTTTCTCGGACATTGCACGCTCCAGGTTCTCATCGCCGACGCGTTCGAATTGCAGACTTTTCAGGTAAAGGGCGGTCCCGGTTGGACGCGAAGTGACGACTACGATATCGATGCCCGGCCTCCCGGCTCTTCGGAATCGGCCAAACCGCAGCCGCGAACCATCAATCAGCCGATGAACGCCGAGCAACGCCAAATGCTGCAGGCTTTGCTGGCGGACCGATTTGTCCTCAGATTTCATCGCGAAAATCCCGAAGGTGCTGCTCTGATCCTCTCGAAAGGCAGGAACCCGAAATTAAACCCGCCTGCCGATCCGAAGGCCTACTCCTGGGTGGGAAGCGCCACTGATGGTGGCCTGATGACCGGAACCGGTATCAGGGGAATCAACGCATCGATGGCCCTGCTCGGCGAGCGCCTTCAATGGTATTTCGAGCGTCCGGTGATCGATCAGACGCGCATCCAGGGATCGTTCGATTTCAGGTTCGCAACAGCCTGGGATGGTCCGCCGATCACCAGTTCCAAAGCAATCCGAAGCCCCGAGGTGCTTGCGAATATCGTTGCTGCGGTCCAGGGTATCGGACTCAAACTGGAACCCGGCAAGACGCCAATCGAGACAATTGTGATTGACGGCGCGGAAAAACCGACGCCGAACTAGCCGGCACTCACGGCAGCCGGTACGCCACCAGTTCCGCCGGATGTCCATTCCCAGCACCAGATACTGCCTGCCGCCGAGCATGTAAGTCATCGGCGATCCGGTCTGCGGGGCGGGCATGAAGATCGCGCCCGCGTCTTTGCCCGACGCCTTGTCGTAAGCACGCAGCATCGCCCCGCGCTCGCCGTCAGGGTTCGTGAAGAAGCCCGCTTCGCCTGCGATCAGCAGCGATTTCGTCACCAGCGTGCCGATCATGCCGACACGGCCCGTCCGTGGGATCGTCATGCCTTTCAGCGCCGGCGCGTTGCGCACCACATCCGGAGTTTCGCCGTGCGCGATCTGCCAGAGAATTTCGCCCTTGTTCATATCGATGGCGCTGATGCGGCCATAAGGCGGCTTCACGAGCGGCATGCCTTCCACGGTGATTCCGCCGCGGCCTCCACCCGCCCCACGGCCACCTCCGCGACCGCCGCGGCCACCACCACGACCACCCGCGGGCGCCGCCGCATTGCCCTGCACGTAAGCGATATCCGGCGGGTTCGGGCCGGACGGCGGCAGCAAACCAAACGGCGCCACCTCGGTCTGCGAAAACACGTAGAGAATATGGGTCTCGGGATCATACGATCCGCCAGGCCAGTTCGTCCCACCGTTGGGAGGTCCGAGCGCCAGCGTCGCCAGCGGACCTTCCGCCTTGCTCACCACGGGCGGCGTGAATGCCGGCCCGAGTTTGTAATGCGACACGATCTCCTCGGCTTCGGCTCTCAGTTGCGGCGTGAAATCGATCAGATCGTCAATCGTGACGCCGACGCGATCGTAAGGCGGAGGCTTCGATGGAATCGGCTGCGTCGGAGAATACCATTCGCCGGGGACATCGCCCTTCGGGACCGGCTTCTCTTCGATCGGCCAGATGGGCGCGCCCGTTTCGCGATTGAACGTGTAGAGGAAGGCCTGCTTGGTCGGCTGCGCGACTGCCTTCACCGGCTTGCCGTCAATCGTGATGTCGGCGAGGATCGGCGCGCACGGAATATCCATATCCCAGATGCCGTGATGCACGAGCTGGTAATGCCACTTGCGCACGCCGGTTTTGAGATCGAGCGCCACCAGACTCTCGCCGAACAGTCCGTTGCCCGGACGAGAGCCGCCATAAAAATCGCTCGTCGGCAGTTCCACCGGCAGATAAACCAGGTTGAGATCTTCATCCACTGAAATCTGTCCCCACACGCCGGTGTTGCCGGTGTAAGAGGCCGAATCGTTCAGCCACGTATCGGCGCCGAATTCATTCGGCAGCGGAATGGTGTGGAAGATCCAGAGGCGCCTGCCGCTCCGCACATCGAAGGCGCGCACATAGCCCTTTGGATTCGTCTTGCCGTTCTTCGGAATGTTGCCGTTGCTGTGCAGCGCGCCGACGATGATCTCGTCTTTCGCGACGATCGGCGCCGAGTTGAGCCCGATATCGGCGGTATCGAGGTCCATCGTCTGGTCGTCATCCTGTTTGAGATCGACGATTCCGTTCTTTCCGAAGCTCGCGATCCGTTCGCCGGTCTTCGCATTCAGCGCCACCAGCTGATAGCCGAGCGTGACGTAGTAGATCCGCTCTTCATGGCCGTCGGTCCAGTAGGCGAGGCCGCGCCCGGAAAGCTGGTGAGGCGCATTCACGCCGCGCAGCCCTTCGTGCTCGCTGTGCATCCAGAGCATCTCGCCCGTAGCCGCATCGAGCGCGAACACGGCGCGGCGCGTTCCGCCGGTTGAATAGAGAACGCCATTCACCATCAGCGGCGTGCTTTCGATGCTGTTCTCCGGGCGCGGACCCAGGTTCGCGGTGCTGAACCGCCACGCCACCTGGAGATTGTTGAAGTTCGACGCGTTGATCTGATCGAGCGGGGAATAGCGGGTGTTGCCGGTATCGCCGCCGTATGTCGCCCATTGGCCGTTTTTCGCGCCGGATTGCGCGAACAGCGCGGCCGCAAGCATAGCGGCCGCAGAGACAACCCGGAATGATCTTCGGTTCAAGAGGACCTCCCAACGAACCCTCTCTTATATCGCAGGAACGTAGAATGTGTGTATGCTGCGCTTTGTAATTTTTTGTCTCTTCGGAGTCGCCGCGTATGCGCAGACATTCGAAGCCGCTGAACTGCGGCTGAATCAGTCCGGTCAGGAGCGTTCGTCGGTCGATCTTGCGAACGGCACGATGACGATGCGCAACGTTTCTCTGCGCGTGCTGCTCGCGGAAATCTATCTGATGACGCCGGACGATATCGTCGGCCCCTCGTGGCTGAGCGATGTGCGCGTGGATATTGTGGCCAAAGCGCCGTCGCATGAAACGTCCGACGCCGACCTGCGCGAGATGACGAAAGCCCTGCTCCGCGACCGCATGAAAATGGTGGCACATCTCGAACCCCGTCCGCGATCGGTTCTGGTGCTCTCGGTCTGGAAAGGCCAGCACAAGCTGAAGGCCGACACGCCGCCCGCGCGGCCGGAAGATGCGGATTGCGCCCGGGAATCGGCGGAAACGGGCGTGCGTTACGTTTGCCGCCACATGAGCATGGCGGAATTCGCGCATGAGCTGCCGGAGATTGCGGGTCGTTACACGGATCAGCGCGTAGTGGATCAAACCGGCCTGAAAGGCTCGTGGGAATTCACTCTCGAATGGACGCCGGCCGCCGATCTCGAAAACAACGGCGGCCTCACGCTCTTCGCCGCTCTGCAATCGCAGCTCGGCCTGCAGCTCGAAAACAAAAAGCTGCCGGTACCGGTGCTCGTCGTCGACAGTATGGACCGGACTCCGGCTTCGAACTGAAAGCGGCCGCCTGCCGTCACCGCAGCTCGATGAACCGGTTGATTGATGCAGTACCGGTGCTATTGCTGCTTCGGTTGTTTATGTCGAATCAGGTGCTTTTTTACGTCCGGCCAGAATTCCCTCAGCAGGTTGGCGATGGAATCATTGCCGATCTGCGTCAGCGTTCGCTGCACAGTCGGCCCGAATCCGCGGTCGTCTGCATAGTACGCGTTGCCCACAGCGCCCGTTATGCCGTTGCCGAGAAACTCCGCGAAGTTGAAGGTTCGCGTGTCGCGGTCGGTCCTGGTGATCAGAACGCGGCTGAGAGCGTAAAGAACCCGCTTTGTCTTCGATCCCGCACCGAGCCGAAAATAACGCGGATCTTCGCGCAGCAGCGCCGGCATGAAGCCTTCCGTCAGGTAATTCCCTAAATCCAGATCGGCGATGGAAGTCACATAGCGGAGCCCGTAACCTTTCACTCCCTGCCCGAATGACGGATTCTGGTTGGTCGCCTGATAAATGCCGGCGAAGATCGCGGCTGAGACGTAGGACGGCCCATCGACCGTGTCTTTCGTCGCGATGTAAAGCTTCCGCTTCGCGCTGATCGGCTGAAACGGGATGGAACTCTCGGCGGTCCGATAGTTCGGCAGAACCCCGAAGGCATGATTATCGGGCGCCTGCTGTTCCTGCGCGGAAAGAGCCGGCGCCAGCAGCAGGCAGGCGACAGCCAGCCGACCGATCCGGAGCCTCACTCCGGATACCGATCCTGCAGACGTTTCCGGACAGTTTCGAAATCGGAGGTATTCAGAATGTACTCGCCGTGTTCCGGGTTCAGCTTCCGGATCTCCACCTGCGTCTTTTTGATCCGCTCCTGGGTGGGCGGATGCGAGAGGAAGAGCTGCGCCACGCGTCCGGGAGTCGCACGCTCAGTGGATGCAATCTTCTCGAACATATCGATGCTGGCAGAAGGATCGTAGCCGGCATCGTACAGATAGTGGACGCCGAGCTTATCGGCTTCCGTCTCGAACTCGCGCGAGAAGTGCTGGGTAGCGATCGGCGCCGCAATTCCGGCGGCCTGCCGCGCCGCCACGCCGGCGACGCCGGGGATCAGAACTTCCAGCGGGACGCCGATGATCTTCGCCAGCTGCCCGCGGCTCTCCTGCCGCGTCGCGTGCCGCGCCGCCGCGTGGCCGATTTCATGTGCAATCACCGATGCGAATTCGGCTTCATCATCGGCCATTGTGAGAATGGCGGAGTTCACGTACACATAACCACCTGGCAGCGTGTAGGCGTTGATCTCTGACGACTGGATCAGCTTCACGGTCACCGGAAACGGCGCGTTTGCCTGTTTCGCGAGATTCTGGCCGAGGCGATTCACGTATTCCGCGATGAGGGGATCGTCGACGACATGCGCCTGCTTTTCGACTTCCGCGGACATGCGCCGCCCGAGTTCGACCTCCTGCGGGATGCTGTAGAGATCGACGCCACGGCTGCCAGCCATGAGAGGCGCGGCGGCGAGCAGAATCATCGGGATGGCCAGGCGGGCGGACATCATCACTATCTTACTCGTTTGAAAGGGCTCGATTGTTAGAATTCGTCAATGCCCCGCGCCGCGGCTCTGATTCCTGCCTACCGGCCTGGCGCGGCCCTGGTTGGGCTGACGGAAGCGCTTCTGGCGCGCGGCTTCGCGCCCGTTGTCGTAGTGGACGACGGCAGCGGCCCCGACTCTTCCCGGATCTTCATGCGCCTCGCCGCCGTGGAAGGCGTGCGTGTGCTGCGTCATGCGGTGAATCTTGGCAAGGGTGCGGCGCTCAAAACCGGAATGAATTTCATTCTGGTGGAATATCCCGAAACGCCCGGCGTGATCACGGTGGATGCCGACGGGCAGCACGATCCGGCGGACGTCGCTGAAGTCGCCCACGTTTTCGATGAACATCCCGAATCCCTCGTGCTCGGATCGCGGACATTCGCGGGACAAGTCCCGCTGCGCAGCCGCGCCGGAAATTCCATTACCCAGACCGTGATGCGCTTTGTAGCAGGGCAGCGCCTTTCGGATACCCAGACCGGACTCCGTGCGGTCCCGCGCCGCCTGATGGAGCGCATGCTCAGCGTGGCGGCTTCCGGCTACGAATTCGAGCTCGAGATGCTGATCGCGGCGAAGCACCTGGGATTTCAGGTCATCGAACAGCCGATCCGCACCATCTACGAACCGGGAAATCCGTCATCGCACTTCGAGCCGCTGCGCGATTCGATGCGAATTTACTTCGTGCTGCTGCGATTCGGGATGATTTCGATGCTGACCGCCGCGCTCGATAACGTCCTGTTTTATCTGTTCTTTCATCAGTCCGGAAACATGGCCGGGGCGTTGCTGGGCGCCCGCGTGATCGCGCTGAGCTTCAACTACGGGGCCGTGCGCAAGGCGGTGTTTCTTTCGCGTGAGCAGCATCGGGTCGCACTGCCGCGCTATTTGGTGCTGGCGGCGGCGAATGTGGCGCTCACGTACTCTCTGATCGCCTATCTTTCGAGCAGACTCGGGTTTGAGGTGGTGCCGGCGAAGATCGCCGTGGAATCCGTGCTGTTCTTTGCGAATTTCGCGATCCAGCGCGATTTCGTTTTCGCTACTGCGCGGCGGTGAGCCAGTGATCGAGATGGTGCTTCTGCGCGCCGGTCGCATCCGGACGCAGTTCCAGCTGCCAGTTGGATGGCGTTTCGCCGAAGGTGACATCGAGCCATGTGAGCTTGTCACGGCGCGCTACCAGGATGGAAACGCGATCACCCGGCTTGTAATTATCGAGCCGCGCGGTGAACTGGTCGGCCCGAACCCGGAAATCATTGATCGCGAGGATTTCGTCATCCACATTCAGCCCCGCTTCCCAGGCAGGCGTTCCGCGCGGCACGCG
>CAZPZE010000036.1:0-6050 GCA_964590625.1 uncultured Solibacteraceae bacterium | reverse complement strand
ATATCCGGATGACGAGTTTCGCGCCCGCCAGCGCGTGCTTATCCTCGAAAGGGAATTGGGGAAATGATCGCGGTCTTCGCGCTGCTGTTTCTCGCCGCAAACAACCAGCTCACGCTCGATAAAGTCCGGGCTGAGACCAATCCGCTTCGCCGCGCCAAAGCCGCTGTGGAATACGCCGCCATCGCCGAGCGGGTCGCCGAGCAGGCCGGCGACAAGGGCGACAATGCCCTGCTGAAGGCGAGCATTGCCGATATGGTGACCGCCATGGAACTCGCCCGCGATTCGTTCGTGGCTTCCGGCAAAACCCCTTATCACGATCCGCACACGTTCAAGGGCGCGGAATTGCAGTCGCATGAAATTCTGCATCGTCTGGCGGACCTGAAAGACAAGCTCGACGTCGATCAGCGCCCGCTCCTCGATGAGCCGATAATGAAGATAGAGAAAATCCATGATGACTGGTTCTACGGCATCATGGGGAGAAAGAAGTAGCCATGCGAAAACTCATGCTGCCGCTGGCGATCCTGCTGGTGGCGCTTCCCGCCTTCGCTGATCACGATTTCCTCACTTCATCCGAGACTGACCAGGTTCGCGACGTGCAGGAGCCGGTGGCTCGCATCAAGCTCTATCTGACTTTCGCCAGTCAGCGGCTCGATCAGATACGATCCATGCTCGCGAAGAACCGCGCCGGCCGCTCCGGCGAAATCCGGCAACTGCTCCAGGACTACACGAGCATCGTGGATGCCATCGGCGATGTTTCGGATGACGCCCTCGCGCGCAAAATCGATATCACGACCGCGCCGGCCGTCATCACCGAAGGCGAGAAGAAGTTTCTCGATCAGCTGAACAAAATGCAGGCATCCTCGCCCTCTGATCTCGAAATGTACAGCTTCGAACTGAAGGACGCGATTGAGGCTACCAGTGACGCCATCGATACTGCCGGCGAAGATCTCAACGCGCGCGGCAAGGAAGTGAATGGGCGCATCGACGCCGAGCGTAAGGAAGTCCAGAAGGTGAACGCGGCTGAGCGCAAGGCCGGACTCGATCCCGCTGCGGGAAGCGAAGAGGAAAAGGCCGCGGACACAATTGCACAGCCGATGCGCAAAGCCCCCACGCTCTACCGGCCCGGCGAAAAACCGGGGGACAGCGATAATACCCCGAAGCCGAAACAGTAGCTACGCCTCTTTGGCGTTGGCCTTGACTTCGAGATACCGCTGGCGGCTTTCCTGAATGGCGCGACGTGCTTCCATCGGTCCGCCCCAGCCTTCCATCTTGGTGATGCGGCCTTCCAGTTCCTTATAGATCGTGAAGAAATGCTCGATCTCGCGCCGCACGTGCGCGAAAATCTGATCCATCGTGTGGATCTGATCGTAGCGCGGATTTTTTGTTGGCACGGCCAGAATCTTCTGGTCGCCTTCCTCCGCGTCCACCATGTTCAGTACGCCCACCGGCCGCACTTCGATCATCACGCCCGGATAGCTCGGCTGCTGCACCAGCACCAGGCAATCGAGCGGGTCATTGTCCTCCGCAAGCGTGCCAGGGATGAAGCCATAGTCGCCCGGATAATGCATCGGCGAAAACAGCGCGCGGTCCAGACGGAACACTCCAAGCTGGCCGTCGTATTCGTATTTGTTGCCGGAATGCTGAGGGATCTCAACAATCATCCGCACGATTTCGGGGGAGTAGGGACCGGGATCAATATCGTAGAGGCAAGGCACTTCATTCAGGATACTCGACCGATACGAGCGTCAGCCCCTTCGCCGGGGCCGTCCGTCCGCACTTTTGCGGCATCACGTCGGCGCTGATGTTGCCTCGTCCGGCTTCGAGAATTGTGCCGACGATGTTGCGGACCATGTGTTTCAGAAAGCCGCTCCCGCGCACCGTGTAGACCATCGTGCTGCCGCGCCGCTCCATTACGGAGCTGAAAATCGTGCGCACCGTGGAGGCGGGCGGGGAACGCTGATCGGAGGCCGCGAAAGCCTTGAAATCATGCTCGCCCGCATAGACCGACGCGGCGCGGACCATCGCCTCTTCATCGAGCGGATACGGGTGATGATAGACGTAGCGCCAGTCGAACGGCGGGCACACTTCGTCGCGATAGATCGTATACCGGTAAGTTTTCGCAATGGCATCGAAGCGCGGGTGAAAATCCGGATGCGTTTCCTCCACTTTGAGGACGCGAACCGACGCCGGCAGCAGCCGGTTCATCGCGCGCCGCAGATTGTCGCAGGGAATCGGATTTTCGAGCGTGAACGTCGCTACCTGCGCGAGCGCGTGTACACCGGCGTCCGTTCGCCCGGAGCCTTCAATGCGCACCAGGCGGCCCTCGATCCCTTCGATAATTTCTTCGAGCACGGATTGAATCGTGGGCAGCGCGGGCTGCAGCTGCCAGCCGTGAAAATCGGTGCCGTCGTAAGCGACGATAATGCGGATTCGCCGGGACAAAATCTTATGCGGGCCGCGAACCGGGCTTCGTCACAGGTTCGCCCGCTTCGCACATGGGACACTTCGCCGGATCGTGCGCTTCCACTCGCAGCGTGGCGAGCGCGACGCGCGGAATTCCGAGATCCGCCGTCCCGCCGCTGCGGTCGATAATCGATCCCGCCGCGACCGGAACGGCGCCCGCTGCACGAAGCACTTCCATCACTTCGCGCGTGCTGCCGCCCGTCGTGATCACGTCTTCCACAACCACCGCGCGTTCGCCGGGTGAAAGAGTGAACCCGCGGCGCAGCGACATCTTCCGGTCCGCATCGCGTTCGGTGAACAGAAACCGCACGCCCAGCGCGCGCGCCACTTCATGGCCGATGATCAGCCCGCCGAGCGCCGGCGAAATGACAAAACTAATGCCTTCCGAACCGATCAGCGGACGCAGCGCATCGGCCATCGCCCGCCCCAGTGTTTCGGCATGTTGCGGATGCGCCAGCACCAGCGCGGACTGCAGATAAGCCGCGCTGTGCAACCCGCTGCTCAGCTTGAAATGCCCGCGCAGATACGCGCCCGTCTGGAGAAAAAGATCAAGAACCTGACTGTCAGCCGACATTGTGCCCACTATAACGTGGGGCATGGCGTCGGCCCTGTCTGGGATGCCCCTTCGGGGCACAAGCAACCATGAAAACCGTAGCAGAGCGGTGACGTCCAACCCAGTGGACCGGAGTTGGTGAAGGTCGAGGCGGCAGTGGGTATGTTGAGACCGTGGCCTTGTCTGGTCCGGAGCGTACTTTTGAACAGAGCGAGTGCGGATAAGTCATTTTCCATTTGGGGAATGCTGCCGCACGCAGGATATCGGAATTCGCGTGGCGCTCGGCGCATCGGCGGAACGCCTGCAGGGCCGCATCATTCTCGATACCCTGGCGCTCGCCGGCATCGTCATGGTCTTCGGCACCGCGTGTTGCTGGCTCGTGACGAAGGCCCTCACGGGTCAGCTTTTCGGCGTCACCCCCACCGATCCGGTCACATTCATCGCCGTGCTCGCTATCCTCGTCGCCGTCGCCTTCGCCGCCAGCTATCTTCCGGCGCGGCGCGCGTCGCGAATCGATCCCATGCTCGCCCTGCGCGTCAACTGAAAATATCGGTTGACAATATATCAAACAATGATATATTCACAACAGATAGATCATGACGCGAACGCATCGGTTCCTGGCCCTCGCGCTTTTCGCCACGGCGCTTTCCGCGCAGCCCCGTCCGGCGTTTGAAGCCGCGAGCATCCGCCCGTCCGCTCCCATTGATCAGGCCACAATAATGAGCATGATCCGGGCCGGTAAGATGCCGCTCGGCGCCCACATCAGCGGAACACGCGCCGAATACATCTATCTCGATCTGGAAACTCTTCTGACTTATGCCTATGGCGTGAAGCGGTATCAGATCACGGCGCCCGGCTGGATGTCTTCAGCGCGTTTCGACATCGTCGCGAAACTGCCGGAAGGGTCCACGAAGGCCGATGCGTCGAAGATGCTCCAGACGCTGCTCGAAGATCGCTTCAAACTCGTGTTTCATCGCACTACGGAAGAGCACACTGTCCTTGCCATCGTTGTTGCGAAAGGCGGTCCGAAGCTCAAGGCTTCCGCCGGGAAGCCGGTCGCGATCGATAACGACGCGCCTCTCAAGCCCGGCGAGATCAATATGGACACGCCCGACGGCCCGACGCGCGGCACCATCGACCCGAACACATTGAGCTCCATCGTCGACATGGGGGTCAAAGGAAAAATGGCCTACAAAATCAATCAGGCGGCGAAAACCATCCACATCGACTTCATGATGACTACCCTCGCCGGATTCGCCGATATGACCACCCAGCTCCTGACTCAACTCGGCGGCATCAATGCCAGTCGCATTGTGGACGCGACGGGTATCCAGGGCAACTACGACGCCTCTCTCGACGTTTCCGTGGCCGAAATGGCGGCGCTCGCGAGGACGAACGGAATCGAGGGGGAACAGAACGCGCCGGTGCCGGAGGCCGCCGATCCAGGTAGTAACGGCGCCACGCTCGCCCAGGCCCTCCAGTCCATGGGGCTGAAGCTCGAATCCCGCAAGGCCCCCGTCGAGCAATTTATCGTCGATCATATAGAGAAGACGCCAACAGATAACTGACGATCATGGAATCCCCCGCCACACCACTTCCGCCAGCCACGTTTTACATTCTCTTCGCCCTTGCCGGCGGTGCGAAACACGGCTACGCCATCATGCAGGAAGCGCGCGAAATTTCGGATAACGCGTTCGACCTCGGCCCCGCCACGCTCTACACCACCATCCAGCGCCTCCTCGATTCCGGCTGGATCGAAGAAGTCAAAGGCCCGCCTGGCAGCGATAGCCGCCGCCGGTATTACAGCCTGACCAGAGAAGGGAACTCCACGTTTCAGGCGGAAGTCGAAAGAATGGAGGCCATCGTGAAAAAATCCAAAGCCCTGCGTCTTCGCCCCGTGAGGTCTTCATCATGAACGCACGAATCTATTGCCTTCTGCTTCACCTGTATCCCGCCGAACTGCGCCACGCTTTCGGCGCCGAGATGACGCAGGTTTTTCTGGACGATATCGATGACAACGGCGCCGTTCGTGGCTGGTGGCGCTCGCTCAAAGAGCTCTTCCGCATCGCGTTGCCCGCGGCCTTTTCGCGCCGTTATGTTCAGGTGCCGGCGACGCTCGGCTTCCTGCAGGTGCTGTATATGTGCACCCTCATCACGTTTGCGCCTCGAGATCCTGCTTCCCCACTTCCGCACTCGCTCGCGGAGATCATCGTTATCACTGTCCCCTCCGCTCTGGCTTCCGCTGTGATCGCGCTCGTTGCGCTCTACGTCGGCGACCGCGCCGTTCCCGAACCCTTGAATCTTCGCTGAGGCCATCACGTGAACGCGCAGGTTTACTCTCTGCTTCTTCGCCTTTATCCCACTGAACTTCGCGAAGATTTCGGTGCCGAGATGATGCAGGTCTTTCTCGATGACCTGGAAGACGGTCGTCATCGCCACGGATTGTCCGGCGTCGCGCGTGTCTGGTGGCGGTCGCTGAAGGAGCTCTGTCAGATTGCGCTTCCCTCTGCTGCCATAACGCCGAAGCTGATGGTTCCGCTCTTTATCTACTTGTCGCAGGCCTTCTATTTCTACGGCGTGATCCGTCCCCATCGCGGTCTTGCCGTTTTTCTCGTCCCCGCGCTCACTACGTTCATCGCCCTGGAAGCGCGCAATTACGACGTTCCCGATCCGTCCTTCCTGACGCGCCCACGCTGATGCTCGAACTCCGCGCCATCTCGAAAAAATTCTCCGGCCTCCTCGCCGTCGATAACGTCAGCTTCACCGCGCGCCCCGGCGAAGTCACCGGCTACCTCGGCCCCAACGGCTCCGGCAAATCCACCACCATGAAGATGATCACCGGCCTGATCGAGCCGTCCTCCGGTGCAATCTTTTTCGACGGCCAGCCCATCCGCCACGACCTCCTCGCCTTCAAACGCCGCCTCGGCTACGTTCCTGAAGAGCCTTATCTCTACTCGCACCTCAGCGGCCTCGAATACTTAAACATGGTGGCGCAACTGCGCGACATTCCGTCGCAAACCGCCACTCCCCGCAT
>CAZPZE010000035.1:0-3661 GCA_964590625.1 uncultured Solibacteraceae bacterium | reverse complement strand
AATAGTGCCTCGGGAGATGTGCCGTACGTCTATTACGGTCCTGATGTGGCTCGCAGCCAGTGTGCTGGCGGCCCAGGCTCCGGAGATTACGACAAAGGACAGCGCGGTTACGTTCAAATCCGGCGTGAATCTGGTGGACGTGCCGGTGGTGGTGCGCGACAGCCGTGGACGCGCGGTTGGGGATCTCGGCGTCGATGACTTTCGTGTTCTCGATAACGGGAAGCCGCAGACGATTTCGAAATTCCGGGTGGAGCATCTTGCAGCGCGGGCGCCGGCGGATTCCGCGAACAGCGAGGCGGTGAATCCGGGAGCCGCAGGCGGCGCGGCAACGGACGCGATGCCGGGGCGATTCATCGCCTACGTTTTCGATGATGTTCACATGAGCCTCGGGGATCTGGCGCCGACGCGGGAGGCAGCGCGAAAGCGGATCGATTCCCTGCCCGCCGGCAATGACCGGACGGCGATCTTCAGTCTTTCCGGTAATACGATGACGGAGTTTACGGGCGACCGGGCGAAGCTGGATGCGGCGCTGGACAATCTGAGCTCGCGGGCCGCTACGGTCGAAAAATCGGTGGAGCAGAATTCGTGTCCGCCGGTAACCTACTACCAGGCTAATCTGATCAACGACGGCGATGGGCAGGCGCTGCAGAGCGCGGCGACGGATGCTCTCACCTGTCTGCACCTTCACGATCCCAAAAATGGGCCAACGAGGGATGAATTTCAGGCCGCGCAAAGCGCCGCGCGGCGGGCGCTCGGCCGCGGCGAGCACGATACGGTCATCTCGTTCGACGGGCTGTTTGCGTGCGTCAGCCGGATGGCGGCGATGCCTGGACAAAGACTGATGGTTCTGGTGTCGAACGGTTTTCCGATCATGACGCGCGATCACGAGGAAGTATCGCGGCTGATCGACCGCGCGGTGCAGGCGGGTGTGGTGGTGAGCGCGCTGGATGCGCGCGGCCTTTACACGGCGAGCGCGGCGGGGGACGCGAGTGATCGCACCATCACGCTGGGCAACCTCAGTCTGAAAACCAGATACAGCGCAGAGGAAGCCGAGGCCCAGCTTACGCTCATGGCGTCGCTCGCAGACGGAACAGGCGGCACGTTTTATCACGGGCTGAACGATTTCAACGAAGGGCTGGCGCGAATAACGGCGGTACCGGAGTATCTTTATGTGCTCGGCTTTCATCCGGCTGATCTGAAGCTTGACGGCAATGCGCATACGCTGCGAGTGACGCTGAAATCGCCGAAGGGTCTGAGCGTGGAGGCGAGGAAGCAATATTACGCGGCTGCCTACGCGGCGACTCCGGCGGAGCAGGCGAAACGGCAGATTGAAGAAGCGTTCTTTTCGCGCGAGGAGGTGCACGACGCGCCGGCGGAACTGCAGACGCAGTATTTCGAAGGAAGCGACGGGAAACCGATGCTTTCAACGGTGGTGCGGATCGACGTGAGCAAGCTCGGGTTCCAGCGCGAGGCGGACCGCAACGAAAACAGGCTGACGGTGACGACAGGGGTGTTCGACAGCGACGGGAATTACGTGACGGGCGTGCAAAAGACGGTTGACCTGCGGCTGCAGGACGCCACGCTGAAGAGTCTGGAGTCATCCGGAGTTGCGGTGAAGAGCAGTTTCGCGGTTCAGCCGGGCCGTTATCTGGTGCGGATGGTGGTGGTCGACGCGCAGGACCAGACGCTTTCGGCGGAGAGCGGGCAGATCGAAATTCCTTAAAGGAGGTTTTCGTATGCGTTTTCGACAGGCGGTGTGGGCTGCGGGACTTGCACTGCTGCCGCAACTCGCGGGAGCGCAGAACGCCGGCGCACCGTTAATCCGGACGGAATCGCGCGTGGTGCTGGTGGACGCGGCGGTCACCGATAAGCAGGGCAAGGCGCCGCGTGATCTGACGGCGAAGGATTTCAAGATTCAGGAGGACGGCAAGGAACAGAAGATCCTCGAGGCATCCTTTGAGAACGCGGGAACGTCGACGGAGAGATCGCAGAAGCACTATTTCGTGCTGTTCTTCGATACTTCGACGCTGAGCGCGGCGAATACGCTGGCGATGGTTCGGGAGGCGGAGAAGTTTGTGGATGAGGCGGCGAGTCCGGACCGTTATTTCGCTGTGACGCAGTTCGGGGGCGGATTGCGGATCGCGCAGAATCTGACGACGGATGTTGGACGGATCAAGGCGGCACTGAATACTCTGCAGGGGTCAAGCGCGCCGAACACGGGCGCATCGACGGCGAATGCGTTTTCATTCACGAACCTGCTTGGCGCGCTTCGTACCGTGGCCGATTCACTGGAGCCGGTGAAAGGCCGCAAGGCGCTCATCCTGTTCAGCGGGGGCACGACTGCCGGGGGAGATGTGAATGAGTATTTGCCATCGACGGTGGATGCGCTGAACCGGGCGAACATCGCGGTTTATGGAGTGGGATCGTCGGGATTGATCGGAGAGAAGAGGCCGCCCGCAAGGCGGCTGGGGCCGGTGCTTGCGGCGCTGGGATCGCAGGGCGCTGCGTTCCCGGTTTCGTCTTTTCAGCGAGGGGGGGTGGTACCGGGTCCTCCCCTTCAGAGAGGAACGGGGCAGGTTGCGGGACCAGTGGTGGCGACGGATGTGACCGGCACGAACGCGGCGCAGAAGGCCGCGGACGAGACGATCCTGCGGGCACTTGCAGGCAGTACGGGCGGATTCATGATTGCGGCGACGAATGATCTGGCTGCAGCGCTGAACAAGGTGGCGCTGGAGCAGGATGCGTATTATCTGCTGACTTACACGCCTGCAGTGGAATCGGCTGAAGGATCCTGTCACAACCTGAAGGTGAGCGTGCAGCGCGGCGGGCTCACGGTGCGCGCGCGGAAGAGCTACTGCACGACGAAGGCGCCCGCGTTCCTTTCGGCGTCTCAGCCCGCGGGAGGGCTGGAAGCGCGCGCGACAGGGACGCAGGCGGGCAACATGCCGGCGACGATTCAGGCGCCCTACTATTATTCCCAGCCCGGAACGGCGCGGGTGAATCTGGTGATGGATGTGGAGCCGAAGGGAATCCAGTTCGCGAAAGAGAAGGGACATTTGCGCGCTGAGCTGGATGTGGCGGGCGTCGCAACGCGGAAGGACGGTTCGGCGGCGGCGCGATTCAGCGACAAAGTGAACCTTGAGTTTCCGAATCAGCAGCAGGCGGACGCGTTTCTGAGCGCGCCGTATCGTTACACGGATCAATTCGATATTGCGCCGGGGGACTACACGCTGCATGTCGCGGTGGGGGAGGGAGAGAAGAATTTCGGAAAGGCGGAGACTCCGCTGCAGGTGGCGGCCTGGGATGGCCAGACGCTTTCGGTGAGCGGGATCGCGCTGAGTCACAGCGCGCATCCGGCGATGGATATGGCGGCCACGCTCGATCCTTCACTGCTGGAGGGGCCGCGCTCGCTGATATCGGCCGGGACGCAGGTAGTGCCATCGGGCGACAACAGTTTTCGGACGGGCGAGCGCGGATTCTATTACTTCGAAGTGTATGAACCGCACATGGGAAATCTGGCGCCGGCGATCATGGTGCGGACGCGCGTGCTGGATCCGGCGAGCGGGAAACAGATTTCGGATTCGGGGCAGCTGAATGCGGCGAACTTTCTGAAGCCGGGGAGTTCGATGGTGCCGGTGGGGCTGGTGCTGCCATCGACGGG
>CAZPZE010000034.1:0-16713 GCA_964590625.1 uncultured Solibacteraceae bacterium | reverse complement strand
GTGGTCTGCGACTGGCCGATCTGCAGCGAGAATTTGAGATCGACGGCGATGGGAGAACGGACGCTGACATCCTGATGAGAAGTCTGGAAGCCTTTGGCGGAAGCGGTTACGTGATAGTTGTTGTACGGCACATTGTCGAATTCGAAGTGTCCCTCGGCGTCGGTAACCGTGGTCTTGTCGTAGTGGGAAACCGGGTTCAGAATCTCGATAGTGGCATCTTTGACAGCCGCGCCGGAGGGGTCCGCCACGGAGCCATGAACGGCGCCCGAGGTGGCTCCGGTGGATTGCGCATGACAGAGAACGCCGCAAAGCAGTGAGAACAGAATAGCCCTGAAAATCTTGTTCATGGTCATTAATCCGATTGTGGATGCGAATTTTCGGCTGGCTTATCACAATCTGACAACCGGGGTGCTTTGGCTCGTGAATGAACTTTGAAGGTCAGTGAATGGCCGCGTTCCCGTTGTCCGGGATTTCTGGTTCGGGATGCGGGGCGGAGCGCCCGTTCCCAGGCCGTTTCAAGTGAGAGCGGCGCGGCAATAAAAGCCGGGCCCAGTCTTTCAGGCAGTTCCACTGGAGCCACAGGACAGCCCGGCGGTAACTACGGCCGAACAGGTGCGGCCGCGTGGAAATCATGGCATTCTCGTGATATTTTGCGAACAGGCCTGACCGCATTGCCTGATTGACCTGCGGGCCAATGCCTGTCGCAAGCTGAATGCCGGATTCAGTCCAAAGATAATACTGCGTCCCATCGTAACGAATGGCAACAACACTCGCGATTGAGGTGGCCAGCAGTTTTCCGCCCAGCCAGGATGGCATGCCGTGACGTACCGGATACCCGATGCTCGCCGCGGCGTCCAGTAAATTTCGGAGACTGAATGCCGTCCCCACATACTCAGGCCGGCGATTCTGGGTGATCGCGTAGTGAAGATCGCCAGGACTGAATGGCCGGACGAGGTAATCAACATGATGCCGTGAGAGGATCTCCAGCAGAGCATGGTCGAACACGGTCGTGCAGACGATGAGGGGTACTCCATTTTCCCAGGGACGGTCCACCAACCGGAAGGCTCCGTGTTCAGGAAGCTGCAGATCCACCAGCATCACGTCGGGGACAAATGAGTTGAGAGTCTGTTCCGCTGCTCCAAGTGAGGAGGCGGACCGAAGCTCCTTCGGGAAACGTAACTCCTCGAGTTCAGCACAGAGGACTTCGCGGGAAAGCGCGCTGCTCTCCACGACCAATATCTTCATTTCGCACCCCTGCCTTCGGTATAGAGGAAACACTGCGAACTGCACAGGACTTTCCGCTGTACGGGTGATGCAGAAGGATGAGCGGGATGAATTCTCCCGAGAGCGCACACGTGGAAACTGGATTTCCACGCGCAGGGATCGGGGTTCATTCGTTGCCGATATGTGGCCGTCTGCCGGAGATCTCTGTCCGTTCATCGAAGAAGTCAAACGTTCAGGCGCGGTTCGGGCTAATCTCGCGGCGTGGGAACTCGCATCCTGGTCAGACAATCTGAGCGGGCTGTCCGCGAAAGACGGGAGGTGCGGGCGATGTTGTGGGTGATCGCTGCCGTTACTCTGCCGCTGATTGTCCTTTTTGGCCTTATCGCCGCTGATGTTCGGAGGGATCTCTCCGAGCTTCAGCCGAAACCTTCGGAGGTTGCTTCACACACTCGCGTGGTTGCATGGGAGGAGCTGGAATCGGCGAATCCCCCACTGTCTGACTCGTCTCAGCCTGTGCGGATGCTCGGCTACATGATTGGCGGCTATACGCCACAGCAGAACGGCTCGATAACCTCCATGTTCATTCTGGTTCCGGAAGCCGGCCATATTCTGCACCCTGCGCACCGGCATTCGGACCAAATGGTGGAGGTTTGGCCCACTCGTCCGGTACAGTTGCATTACCGCCACCTGGTTTGGGTGAGCGGAAAGCTGACGCGCAGGAACCGCGCAGTTGCCCGCGAGGTTGCGTCCTATTCGATGACAAACGCGGAAGTCGAGCCAGCCCCGGAGTCCGAGATCGACCGCTGGTTTCAGGTCCCGTAGCTACCAGCTCAAAAGCCGTCTCACGTTTCCAGCCTGCCGCTTACTCACGATGAATTCGCGTTCATTGCTTAACGTGATGAGCCACCGCTGACTGCTCAGGGTACTCATCTTGCGGACGTGTTCCAGATTCACGAGCGCCTTCCGGTGAATGCGGCGGAAGGCCGTATTCTGCAATTTCTCCTGAAGCGCCTTCAGAGATTGCGTGGCGAGATAGCGCTTCTTTGCGGTTATGATCCAAACAAGATCCCCATCAGCTTCGAACGCCAGCACTTCATCGGCGTTCAGTAGAATATACTCATCATTGTTCCGCGCCACGATCTTCCGGTTGGCTCTGGGTTGCCATGACTTCGCGATGGCCTGAGCGGAAGCCAGTTTTTCGACTTTACCGGCAGATTGGTCGCAGAACCGCAGGGCGCGTTCAACAGCCAGCGCGAGCCGCTCCCTGCTGACTGGCTTCAGCAGGTAATCCACAGCGCCTGATTCAAAGGCCTGAATGGCGTGCTCATTGTACGCCGTTACGATCACAATCTGGGGCACCTTGCCGGAAGTGGGGAGTTCTCTGATTACTTCGAACCCAGTCATGCCCGGCATCTGCAGATCGAGGAACACCAGATCCGGGCAGTGATTGAGGATCGCGGTCAGCGCTGCGTTGCCATCGGCTGCTTCCCAAATGGTTCCAATTTCGGGGAGATCAAGCAACTCTTCACGCAAGGTCTTCCGAGCGATTGGCTCGTCATCAACGATTAGTGTGAGGAGGCCCATATCGTTATGAGCGTTCTAACATACTTCCATGATGATCGCGAGTATCAGCGGGCGAAAGGACTGAATCACGTGGTGAGCGGGCTGCTTCGGCAAATCACCGAAAGGCAACTGTCACCCAATCGAAGCGGCGGGCACCGGAGCGACCAGCCTCGATCAATCCTGCTGATCACTGCCAGGATGGCTCTCGCAGGCAGAAACCGCAAATGTGAACCAGCGATGCGGCGTGGCCGCCGCCGCTCCGTTCGGCGTCTGATTCAGGCCGCAAGGAGGATGAGACAGTCTGTCCGTTTCCTGTTCCTTGCAAACGCCACGCCGGCGTGATGGACTCAATAGAATACCCGCGGAGGGAAAATGCCAAGCCGACTCTATTTGCTGCCATTTCTGATTCTGATCGCGCTCGGCGCTGATGAATCTCCCATAAATATAACCCGCGCGACGCTCGACAACGGACTTCGCGTCGTCATTGTCCGCGACCCACTGGCGCCGGTGGCTACGGTGATGGAGAATTACATCACCGGTGGCCAGGATACGCCTGCCGGCTTTCCCGGCATGGCTCATGCGCAGGAGCACATGGCTTTTCGTGGATGCAAGGGAGTCACCGCCGATCAAATAGCGGCGATCTACGCGCAATTGGGCGGCATGAACAACGCGGATACGCAGCAGAACATCACGCAGTATTTCGTGACTCTGCCGTCGCAGGATCTTGGTATCGCGCTACGCCTGGATGCCGCGTGTATGGCGGAAATCGAAGACTCTCAGGAACAGTGGGAGCAGGAGCGCGGAGCGATTGAGCAGGAAGTATCGCGTGACCTGTCCAATCCGACCTACAAATTCATCAGTCGTCTCAATGAAGATCTTTTCGCAGGGACAGCCTACTCGCACGACGCACTTGGCACAAGGCCTTCGTTCGACGCCACCACGGGCGATATGCTGAAAAAATTTTACAAGACCTGGTATGCGCCGAATAACGCTATCCTCGTTGTGACCGGAGATGTGGACCCACCGGCAACCCTGCGCCTTATCAGAGAGCTTTACGGCTCTATCCCGAGACGGCCCGTGCCCGCGCATGTCGCAATCAATCTCAAGCCGGTGAAGGCGGAAAGCTTCACACTGGAAAGCAATCTTCCCTATCAGCTCGTATTCGTTTCGTTCCGGCTGCCGGGAACCTCCAGCAGTGATTTCGCCGCAGCGCAGATTCTGAGCGATGTCATCGGCAGTCAACGGGCCGATCTCTATGCGATGGTGCCGGCGGGGAAAGCGCTCGAAACAGGGTTCGGAATGGCAGAGACTTACCCCAAGTCCAGTGTGGGTTACGCTGCGGCCGCAATCCCGACGGACGCTGAAGCGGCTCCGGTGATTTCCGGGATTCAGAAAATCCTCACTGACTACTCCAGCAAAGGTGTCCCCGCCGAACTGGTGGACGCCGCAAAGAAAGGTGAAATAGCGAGTGCCGAATTTGATCGTAACTCGATCCAGACATTAGCGGAACGGTGGTCGGACGCTCTGGCTGGTCAGGGGCGCAATTCGCCGACGGACCTGATTGATGCGATGAAAAAAGTGACCGTTGCCGACGTGAATCGTGTCGCGCGGGCTTATATCGCGGCGGACAAAGAAATCGTCGCTACGCTGAAGCCTTCGGCATCCGGCGAGCCCGCTTCCTCCCAGGGCTTCGGCGGCGCTGAGACGACAACGGCTGCGCCCACCAAGCCGGTAACCCTGCCGGCATGGGCAGAAGCCTCAGTAGACGCTCTGAAGGTTCCACAGGCGACAACCCATCCGGCGGACATGACGCTTTCTAACGGACTACGGTTGATCGTGCAAACGGAAAAGGCCAGTCCGACAGTGACTGTAATCGGCGAAGTGAAGCACAATTCTGACCTGGAAACCGCTGAAGGGAAAGAAGGCGTGGATCAGGTACTCGAAGACTTGTTTTCTTATGGGACGGAGACACGCGACCGTCTCGCGTTCCAGAAGGCGCTCGATGACATCGCCGCGTCTGAAGCAGCAGGGGTAAGCTTCAATCTGAATGTTCTTAAGGAATATTTTTCGAAAGGCGTGGAACTGCTCGCCGATAATGAATTGCATCCCGCTCTGCCGGCTCAGGCCTTTCCTATCGTGCGCGATCAGATCGCGAAACTGACGGCGGGCGCGCTCATATCTCCCGCATACCGCATGCAGCGGGCGCTACGGGCCGCGCTGGCGCCGAAAAACGATCCTACGCTGCGGGAAGCAACACCGAAAACCGTATCGGGTCTCAGTATGACTGATGTCAGGAATTTCTACGCCGAGGTATTCAGACCCGATATGACTACCATCGCGGTAATTGGCGATATCACACCGGAAGAAGCCCGGACCGAATTTGAGAAATGGTTCGGCAGTTGGAAAAGTTCAGGCCCGAAGCCGAATGCAGTGTTACCGCCGATACCCGCAAACGAGGCCTCGGCCGTCGTAGTGCCGGATTCCGCATCCGTACAGGATTCCGTCACTCTGGCGATGCAGGTCGGAATCAATCGCTTCCATCCCGACTACTATGCGCTGCAATTGGGCGATCATGTACTCGGCGGCGGATTTTACGCTACCCGGCTTTACCGCGATCTTCGGCAAAAAGCCGGCTACGTTTACAACGTGGAGAATACTTTGATCGCCGGCGAGACGCGAACCACCTATACGGTGAGCTATGGATGCGACCCGGTGAACGTTTCAAAGGCGAGGCAAATGATCGATCAGGAACTGGCTGCCATGCGCACCACGGAGGTGAGCGCAGCGGAGTTACAGCAGGCGAAAGCGTTGCTCCTGCGTCAGAATTCTCTCAGCGAGTCCAGTGAAGAAGCGGTCGCGCACGGGTTCGTTGCCCGCGCAACGATCGGGCTTCCCCTGGATGAACCATATCGGGCTGCGCAGCGATACTACAACACAACTGCCGCAGATATCCGCACGGCATTCGAAAAGTGGATTGACCCGGATGCGTTCGTTCAGGTGGTCCGGGGCCCGGCGCCCCAGTAGATTCCGACAATCGACGACCGTTAAGGACGAACGGGAATACGAAAGCGAACGGTGGTCACTTCATCTGCCGTGAAAACCTCCAGGTCATCTGTTCCGTAGCAGAGCGTCAGCCGCCGCCGTACGTTCGATAGCCCGATGCCGTTGCCCTTTTGGCCTCCATTTTCGCCGAACACTCCCGAATTGGAAACCGTGATGCAGACCGATTCCATCTGCCGCCGGACGCTGAGGCGTACGAATCCGCCGTGTTCGCACGGCGCAACCCCATGTTCCACGGCGTTTTCGACGAGGGGTTGAATGGAGAGGACAGGCACCTCGATCCCCAGAGTTTGTTCGTCGATATCGAACTCCGTTGACAGCCGGGATCCGAGCCGAAGCTCCGCAATCTCGAGGTACGAATGAACGATGCGGATCTCATTGGAGAGAGGCCTCAACGGCGAGTTCACCGTCAGCGAGTAGCGGAATAGATCGGCCACGTTCAGGACCAGCTTGCGGGCGGCCAGGTTTTCGCGCGCGATCAATCCATGGAGCGTATTGAGCACGTTAAAGAGAAAGTGTGGGTTAATCTGCGCCTGCAGAGCGCGCAATTCCGATTGAGAGATCAGGGACTGTAACTCTGAACTGCGAAGCCGCTCGATCTGCTCTACCGCGATTGCGGCGAAACGATCAAGAACCTCCAGATCCTCGCTCAGATACCGGCGGCTGCCGGCGCGGGAACCCAGCACAAGAATGCGCGAGTCGCCTCGCGAGAACCGAAGCGGCGCCACGGCGCGAGCCCATTCCGAGCCATCCCGCCGCGATTCCAGCGTAGCGGAAGCCTTGACGGGAAGCGGGAATCCATCATCTTCGGTCATCACTCCCCACCGATCCGTTGAGAAAAACGAGGCTGCTATCCGGGCCGCCTGATCGAAATAATCTGATTCCGACGATGTGGCCACTCCTGTGGCGCGGAGTTGCATTATGGATTGGTCCGGATTTGAGCGAAGGAATACGACGCGGGTGAGAAAGCGCTGCATCACCGAGCGCAAATGAGCGAGGACGTTCAGCGCAAGACACGCGCACGCGAACGCAATACAGGCATACACCGGATCCTGCGCCGCTCGCTTAGCCACATCCAGGCGCTGCAGGGCAACCATGGAAAGCCCCACCGCGCATGCAGCCAGAAATCCGTTCACGAGAAATCGAACGAACGCATCGAGAAGAAGAAATCGATAATCCTGCAGCAGAATAAAGAGAGCCAGCGGAATTCCGGCGTGGTGCAGAATGGCCTCGCCGGCCCACGCGTGGATGTTGTGACCAGACCCGAAATGCGCAAATGAAAGCGCGAACAGAAACAGCACCATCGCGCCCGCGAGCCGCCGCCCATTCCCGGCTTTCGCGCCGCCCGCGATTCCCTCCACCACCGAAATCACGGTCAGGACGCCAAAGCCAATGACGACCAGAAGAATCGCAGCATAGTGGAACTGCGGCATCAAGAGCAGGAAATCAACGACGTGAAGAATCGCGGCGAGGCCTCCGATTGCGTATCCTGAGACCCACAGATGCACTGGGCCATCCTGCAGTGAGATGTGCAGGAGAACCGCCGGCAGAAGGCTCAGCAGCGCGAAGCTCACTGCTACAATCCAGCCTTCTGCGGCACCATTCGCCAGCGAAGTCGCACTGCCGATGAGCGCGCCGAGATTCCAGAGAAATGCCAGACCCGCGGCAATGGCGGGCAGCAGGCTGCGCGGCTGCGCCGACCGCCGCCAATCGGCGAGAAGCAGCCACAGCAGAATTCCGAACGCGAGCGCGCCAGCGCAGTGCCCAATCGCGTTGACGAGTAACGGTGCGTGAAGACTCAGCCGGTCAGACATGCGGCATCCGGTCGGAAACCCATTACCAGACGCGGCATGCGTTCGCGGTATGTGCGAGCGGTGCCGTTACGGGGCATCCGAAAGCTTTGGGGAACTCCGGCATGTTCTCCACGACTCCATTGACGCGAAAGCGAGGAATGGAGTGCGGATTGGTCTGCGTTTGCAGCCGCTCCACTTCGGCCGTCGCGTTCTGGCACCACGACTGGCCCCACGCGAGAAAAAACCGTTGCTCCTCCGTGTATCCGTCGATCTTCGGAACCACATGCCCGGCCAGCGCCTTCATCAGCGCAATCCACGCAAGGCGCAGCCCGCCGTTATCGGCCGTATTTTCTCCGAGCGTCAGCTTTCCGTTAATATGCGTACCATCCGGCAACGCAAATGCGGAGTATTCCTTCACGAGGCAGTCCTCTCTTTCGTCGAATGCCTTCGCGTCGGCCTCGGTCCACCAGTCGTCGAGGTTCCCGCTCTTATCGAACTGCCGTCCCTCGTCATCGAAACCGTGCGTCATTTCATGCCCGATCACCGCGCCGATGGCGCCGTAATTGGAAGCATCGTCCGCGTCTTTATCAAAGAAGGGCGGCTGCAGAATACCGGCCGGAAAGTTGATGTTGTTCATTTGCGGGTCGTAGTATGCGTTCACGGTGGGCGGCGTCATCGCCCACTCACCGCGGTCCGGCGGCTGGCCGATCTTCCGTAACTGACGACTGAATTCGAACTGTGAGCCGCGCTCGCTGTTGCCCAGAGCGTCGCCGCGCACGATCTTCAGTGCCGAGTAGTCGCGCCAGCGATCGGGATAGCCAATCTTGTTCGTCATCGCGCTCAGTTTCTCGATCGCCTTCTGCTTCGTAGCCGGCGTCATCCACGTGAGATCTTCGAGATCCTGACGTAGAGCGGCATCGAGCTTCTTCACCATGTCGAGTGTGCGCGCCTTCCCTTCCGCTCCAAAAGTCCTTTCCACGTAAGCTTTGCCCAGAGCTTCGCCAAGATCGCCGTCCACGGCCGCAACGCACCGCTTCCAGCGGGGCTTCTGTTCTTTCGCACCGGTCAAATACGTTCCATAGAAAGCGAAGTTGCGGCTGTCGAGCGGCGAAGGGAGCATTTCCGCTTCGGTGTGAAGAAGCCGCAGTTTCAGATAGGTCTTCCAGACCGGTAGTGGTTCGCTCTTCAGGAGAGTTTCAATTCCGCGAAAGAAATCCGGTACGGCCACATTCAGATTCTTCATCTCCGGAGCCTGAACGTCCGTGAAGTAGCGCGGCCAGTTGAACGAATCCGCCAGACTGGCCAGTTCGGCGACGGTCATCCGGTGATAAACCTTGACCGGATCTCTCCGGGAGGTGACATCGAGCGATGCGCGGGCGATTTCGGTTTCAAGCTTCATTACGTCCGCTGCCTGCTGTGCGGCCTCCGCCACGGGCGTGCCAGTCAGTTGGAGCATACTTGCCAGATACGCCACGTATTCTTTGCGCGTCTCCTCCGCTTTCGCGCCTTCGCGGAAATAGTAGTCGCGCTCAGGCAGACCCAGGCCGCCCTGATCCGCCTGCCCGATCACCGCGTTGGAATCGCGGAAATCCTGGCCAGAAGAGAAGTTGAAAACCACATCCACGCCAATAGAGTGCAGGTGGGCGACCACATCAGCCAAATCGGAGACGCTCTTCATCGCCGCGATGCGGATCAAGTCCGGATTGAGCGGCGTTAATCCTCGGTCATTGATGCTCTTCTCGTCCATGCAAGCCTGATAGTAATCGCCGATCTTCCGGGTATCCGCGTCGGCAGTCTGGCTGGCGGCCGCCTCCTCAAGAATCCTGCGCAGAATTGCGCGATTGCGTTCCGCCAGTTCACTGAAGCGTCCCCAGGAAGATTGGTCCGCGGGTATCGGATTATCGCGAAGCCATGAGCCGCAGGCGTACTGGTAGAAATCCGTGCACGGATCGGCCTTTCGGTCGATGGATTGCGAATCGACGCCAGGTGCTGATTTTGTGGTCTCTCCGGTGGTCTGCGCAACGAGTTCGCTCGCGGCGACTATTGCGAAAATCGTTAGAATTCGTGGGATGAGCCTCATAGTTCTCTATTCCCTTCGCTTGAGCGTCGGGCGGTCGGCGCTGTCTGGCTGGACCGTTTCCTGTCCACTGGAATCGATTGTGCCGTTCGGATTCCGGCTCAAAGTTGGCCGGTCCGGGTTTTTAGGATCGGGCGTGCTCTTCTTACCGTGGAGCGCAAGCATCCGCGTCTTTATTTCCACGAATTCACTTGTGTTCAGCACGTATTCCGGCCGTTCCTTCAGATGCTCCCGAATGCTCTTTTGGGTGGCCTCGATGCGCTCAGGCGTCGGAGGATGGGTTTCGAATACCTTCGCCACGGAGCCCGGCTTGTTCTTTTCATGCGTCTCAACCTTTTCGAAAAAGTCGACAAACGCATTGGGATCGTAGCCGGTCTTGTACATGTACTGGAGTCCCAGCATGTCTGCTTCTGCTTCCTGCGCACGGGAGAATGCCAGAAACCCTATCGGGATGCCCAGGCTGGCGCCCTGCCGAATCGCATAGCCGGTCCAGCCGCCCAGGAAAATCATCATCGGAATACTGGCATAGTTGACAAGGTCGCTCCGGGTCTGCTGTTTCATGCCGTGATGCGCCGCCACGTGACCGATTTCGTGCGCCATCACGCTGGCGAGTTCCGCCTCATTATCGGCGGCCGTGATGATGCCTGTATTTACGAAGAAGAAGCCACCCGGCAGCGCGAACGCATTGATCTCCTCCGAATCGATGACCCTGATGGTGAACGGAACCTTCGCATCGGAATTCCGAACCAGATTTTGCCCGATGCGATTGACATATTCGGCGATGACCGGATCGCTCACAATCTTCGCCTGGCGTTCCACTTCCGCCGCCATCTGCTTCCCGATAGCGATCTCTTTCTCAGTGGAATAAAAATTCAGACCCTTACCCACCTCGCGGTTGCCGATCTGATCGGGGTCCTTTTCCTTCTTGTCCGCGGCCCGCGCGGGAGCCGAGAAACTCAGCAGCAGGGCACAGCAAACCAGCCTCTTCTGCGGGAATAGCATCGTTACCCCTCCGGGGTATGTTTATGACGGCAAAGCGATCCCGGTTCGCAACCGCATCGCCGGACCAGTTGGATATTGCGGAAGTGCGCTCCGCCCACCAGAATGCCTCCCGCCACGCTGAGCAGAACCGGCATGAGAAGGCCGGGAATCAGTTCGCGAAATGCAATGAGAGTCATTCCCCAGAGAAACAGGATCAGGCATTCCGGCCGATGATGGTCTTTCCACCACGAACAGGTGAGATTCGCGATTCCGAGAACAAAGGCGGAGGCAACGAAAGCGATTTCCAGCGGCCTCGAGATGATGTGAACTAAACTGGATGCCGTAGTCAGGGCCAGAAGCACGGGAAAACAGATGCAGTGCAGTCCGCACGCGGCGGCGACGAACATAGCAATACGGTCAACAAACGAGGAGTCGGGTTTCTTCATGAACTTATGGAGGGAAATGAGGGATGAGCGTCTATATACCGGGATTGTTACCCGAGCGCTGCTGATTTCGCAGTGGAATCCGGTCAACGGGCGCTTATTTGTCGTAACTGAAGCTTCCAGCAAGGTGAACGAGCACGTCATTCGGCGTTCAGCGGGCGTTTTTCGTTCCGTGCCCCACAACTCGAATGTGGTGCAGCGTTGGGTCTCCCACGAAAACCGTAGCCGTGATCCGGTCGGACGGCGCGAGCCGCAGGAGCAGCGCGTCGTCATCCACCATATAGTCGAGTGTCAGGGCAGGCATGTAGCCCGGAATAACGCCGTGGCGCACGGCCACCGTGTGCATTTTAAGGTCGACACCGACTACTTCTCCGGAAAATCCAATCGGCCGCTTGTCTGCGGCAAAACCAGACATCGCCGGCAAGGCCAGCACCGCCAGAATTCTCAGCGCCTTCCTCATAACGGATAGTCTGCACGAAAACTCCGGTCTCTCCGAAGAAAACCCGGCGAGAGGATGGACGGTTTTATGAACGGGTTAAAGTTGTCCGTGAGCGGGCTACGGTACGTACGGGAGCCAGACCGCGCTGGGCCGGTCCGCCGGCCGGTAAACCGACATCGTCTGCTTCACGCAGTCGACCGGCGATGCAAAGATAATATTGGGTACGTATTTCTGCCGGTTGCGGTTGTAGAACCACATCGGCTGAATCTGAACCATGATGCGATGCCCAGGCAGAAATACGTGATTGACTGCAGGAAGCGCGAATCGAAAGCGCGAATTTTCAGGCCACTCATCACAATCTGACAATCGGAGCGCTTTCGCTGGCAAACGAACTTCGATAGTCAATGAATGGCCGCGTTCCCGTTTTCCGGGATTTCCGGCTCGGGATGCGGGGCGGAGCGCCCGTTCCCATGCCGTTTCAAGTAAGAGCGGCGCGGCAATAGACGCCGGGCCCAGTCCTTCAGCCAGTTCCACTGGAGCCACAGGACAGCCTGGCGGTAACTACGGCCGAACAAGTGCGGCCGCGTGGAAATCATGGCATTCTCGTGGTATTTCGCAAACAGGCCGGAGCGGATTGCCTGATTTACCTGGGCCCAATACCGGTGGCGATCTGGACGCCGGATTCGGTCCACAGAAAATACCGGTAGCCGTCGTAGCGGATGGCAATTACGTTTGCAATCGAGGTGGCGAGTAATTTCCCTCCCATCCAGGATGGCATCCCGTGACGCACCGGATATCGCAGACTCGCGGCAGCGTCCAGCAGGTTCCGCAGGCTGAACGCCGGTCCGACGTACTCCGGGCGGCGGTTCTGCGTCACCGCGTAATGCAGGTCGCCAGGACTGAATGGCCTCACGAGATAGTCGACGTGGCAGCGGGAAAGTACCTCCAGAAGCTCGTGATCGAAGACGGTAAGACAGACGATGACTGGAACTCCGGAATCCCAGGAACGGTCCACGAGGCGAAAGGCACCCTGGTCAGGAAGCTGCAGATCGATCAGCATCGCGTCCGGGATGAAAGACGCAAGAATCTCCTCCGCAGCGGCAACGGACGCGGCGGAGCGAAGGTCTTTCGCGAGACGCAACTGCTCCAGTTCCGAACAGAGAACTTCGCGCGAAAGCGCATTACCCTCCACAACCAGTATTTTCATTTCGCCACCCCTGCATTGGATATAAAGGAAGCGCCGTGAAACCCCACAGAATTTTTCGTTGTGCGGTTCCGGGAAAGCGATGAACGGGATGAATTCCCCGGGGAGCGCTCCGGCGAAACCTGGGGTTCGCCGAGCGGTTATGCCGCCCGTTCATTTTGACAGGATGTCCGCCCATGGCGAGTCCTCGTCCGTTCATCGAATTTTCCAGAGCCTGAGACGTGATTTCGGCTAAGCTCGCGGCGTGGGCGCCCATGTCTTCCGCAAACAATCCAATTACGGCGCACCTCGAAAAAGCGAAGTCCAGACGATGCTGTGGGTCATGGCAGCGGTTACCCTGCCGCTGATTCTTCTCTTTGTGGCGATCGCAGGCGATATTCGGGAGGATCTCTCCGAGCTTCGGCCGAAAACCGCGGGAGTCGGATCGAATGCGCAGGTGGTTGGGTGGAATGAACTGGAATCGGTGAATCCGCCACGGCCCGATTTTTCCCGGCGCGTGCGGATGCTCGGATACATGATCGGAGGTTACACACCGCAGCAAAACGGGCCGATGACCTCCATGTTCATTCTGGTTCCGGAAGCCGGACATATTCTGCATCCGGCGCACCGGCATTCCGACCAAATGGTGGAAGTCTGGCCGATCCGCGCGGTACCGCTGCGATACCGGTGTTTGATCTGGGTAAAGGGAATGCTGACACGCAAGAGCGGCGCGGTCGATCGCGAGATTGCGTCCTATTCGATGACCGGCGCGGAGGTCGAGCCGGCGGCGGAGACGGAGATCGCACGCTGGTTCCGGGCGCCGTAGCTACCAGCTCAGAAGCCGTCTCACATTACCCGCCTGTCGCTTGCTGACGATGAATTCGCGCTCATTGCTCAGCGTGATGAGCCACCGCTGGCTGCTGAGCGTACTCATCTTTCGGATGTGTTCCAGGTTCACCAGCGCCTTCCGGTGAACACGGCGGAAGGCGGTGTTCTGCAGCTTCTCCTGAATCGCCTTTAAGGACTGGGTGGCGAGGTAGCGCTTCTTCGCGGTGATGATCCAGACCAGATCCCCGTCGGCTTCAAACGCAAGCACTTCATCCGCGTTCAGCAGGAGATACTCGTCGTTGCTGCGCGCCACGATTTTGCGGATGGGTTTGGGACGCCACGCTTCCGCGAGGGCCTGCGCGGAGGCCAGTCTCTCGGCCTTTCCGGCAGGCTGATCGCAAAACCGCAGGGCGCGCTCCACGGCCTGGGCCAGCCGTTCTCTGCTTACCGGCTTCAGCAGGTAATCCACTGCTCCCGCTTCGAAGGCCTGAATGGCGTGCTCGCTATAGGCGGTGACGATCACAATCTGAGGAACCTTTCCCGTAGCCGGGAGTTCTCTGATGACGTCGAACCCGTTGAGGCCAGGCATCTGGAGGTCGAGAAAGACGAGATCCGGAGACTGATTCAGAATCGCGCTGAGAGCGCTGCTGCCGTCGCACGCCTCCCAGATGGTTCCGATTTCGGGAAAGTCTATGAGCTCCTCGCGCAGGGTCTTGCGAGCGATCGGCTCGTCATCGACGATCAATGTCTGCAGGCCCATATCGATACAGAGACCTGTAGCATATTTCCGGCCCGGTTCGGGAGCGCGGGAACACCGGAGGACTGAATCATCCCGTGAGCGGGCGATTTCAGCAGGCGATCGAAAGGGCCGCAGGAGAGACTGGCGCACCTGATCAGTTGGGCGAGGGCTCTTCGACATGCTCGACGGTATAGCGTGCAGAGGTGCATGATCGGCGACGAGGCGGAGGCCGAGCTGGGCCGAGTTGGGATTGCAGGTCGGAAGCGAGGTCGGGGTAGTACTGGCGTTCGCCGGAGGGATCGACGCGGATGTGTTTGGGTACGAGACGGATCACGTAGCGTTTCGTGAGACCGGTGCGATCAATGACGGGGCGATCAATCGGGAATTTTGCGGAGCTTGACCTTCGCGGAGTTCGGGAAATTTGGTCCCGTAAGGCGTGACTTCCAGGAAGTATACCGGCAGTTTCCGTGTTGCGTCGCCGAGGCGGGGTCGCTGCGCAACGGAACATTGGTAGTCGCCTCAATGTTGTAGAGCCGCGAGGTGATCCGAACTTCGCGAGAGCGGCGCGAGGTGATCGTGTATTTCGTCTATTTCGTGGCTTTCGGCATCAGTGCGATTCTGTGACGGCCGGTGTTGACGGGATTCCGCCATTCGTTTTTCTGGTTTGCGATTGGGACGTTTTGGACCCTCCATCGCCGCGCTGATTTCGCAACGCATCTGGGCGTATAACTGGAGGACCGCGCGGGTATGGCCAACCTGGCGCGGCTTGCTGGCTGGACTTGCGGTCGGTGCAGGATCGCTCTTCATCGCAGCGCTCACGGCGGCGGTTTTCATGACGAGTCCGGATTCGACAGATATCAATAGTCGGCCCTCGGGACGGTGTTTCTCCCGAACCTGAGGAGCGGTCCGCTGGGCGACGAAGCTGGATGGCGAAGATATGCCCTGACCTGGCTGCAGCGCCAGTTTCATCCGCTGGTGACGGCGCTGCTGCCTGGGTTCCTTTAGGCGAGCTGGCATCTGCCGCTAACGGGGGATCGGGATCATCCTGAACGACATGATCGTAAAAGCGACGCTCTACAGCAATCCGGTACGGCGCAACGTACTGTGGACAGCTTACGGGGCGTGGCGGCGATCCTGTGCGTTCTGACGAAGGGGCGGCTGTGTTATTGCGAAACTGAATCTGCACGCCTGGACGACGGGCAGCGTCAGCTATAACCAGGAGCTTTCATGCGATTTGTCCCTATCCTTCTGATCCTTGGCGTGTCAGCGGGTCTGGCCCAAACCCCGAACCCGAAGCTGACGTTCGAGGTGATTTCGATTAAGCCCTCGGCACCGGACCCGACTGGGATGACCCGCGTGCAGGGCGGAGTCGATTCGAAGGATCCGACGCAGGTGACTTACCGGAATATTTCGATCATGAATCTGCTGGGGCGCGCATATGGACCGCATCACTCCTGGCAGATCGTGGGGCCGAATTGGCTCGACAGCGTGGACGTGCGATTCGATGTGCGGGCGACAATTCCGCCAGGCACAACGAAAGAGCAGTTCGCCGTGATGGTGCAGAATCTTCTGGTGGATCGGTTCGGCTTGAAACTGCATCACGAGGCACGCGAGTTCAACGCGTGGAACCTGGTGGCTGCGAAGGGCGGAGTCAAATTGACACCGGCGTCGCAGGAGCACGGTGAGATTTCAACCGGCGCCTCCATCGCGGATCACGATGCGGATGGGTTTCCCGTCCTGACTCATCGCGGATTCACCACGGCGTTTTCCAGGCGCGCTGATGGCGCTTCGGTCGCCCGAATGGTGGCCAGAGACGAGCCCGTTTCCATTCTGGTGGAGCCGCTCAGTCAGGAACTGGGAGCGCTCGTCATCGACAAAACGGACCTGACCGGAACGTACGATTTCCGCATCGAATACACTCCATTTCTGCGGCAGATGCAGGCAGGATCCACCGAGGCGGAACTCGGAACGCCGGGCCTGGTTTCCGCGCTGCGGCAAATCGGGCTGGCGGTGACGGAGACGAAAGCGCCCCAGGACGTGCTCGTGATCGATCACATCGAAAAGACGCCCACGGAAAACTGAATTCTGCGCTTACTGCGCGGCGCTCAGAGTCCAGACGTCATTCTTGCGTTCAAACGTCGCGGAGGCGCTTTCCTTCGAGTTCGGATTGCATGTGGATTTCGCTTCCGGGTCGGTTTCCTGCGAGTGAATGGCGAACGGCGAGAGCTTCGCTGGGTGCCAGGTGTAGTCGACGCGGGCGAAATCGTCGCTCACGTTGGGCGCCGAGATCTCGACCACTTCCTTCTGGCAGAACACCACGTTTTCATAAACAGTCGGCCAGGTGTTGTTGGATGGCGCGGGCACCACGTTCGGTTTGCCGGTG
>CAZPZE010000033.1:0-6739 GCA_964590625.1 uncultured Solibacteraceae bacterium | reverse complement strand
CAGCCATACCATTAAGCTGGTACTTACTCGCGGAAGAATTGTAGCAGAATCACGCAGTTGGTGATTCGGAACGTGCGGAAACGCTCACCGTTCGGTGCATCCGGCAAATGTCCGGAGCATCGGGCCCTGGTGGACGTGTGTCTTCGCGGCACCGCGAGTATCGCAAAAAGCCGAACTCGAGGTACCGGAAGTGAGAAGCAGTTTCTTCGGACGGGGAATTTTGCTGGCTGCGGCGCTGGGGTTGCCCTTCGGGGTGTGGGCTCAGCCAGTCGTCTGGACGACGACGTCGCTCGTTCGTACGGGAAAGACGGACGCGGCCAGAACGGGAACGCAGGCCATGATCTCGGCCGGCCGAGGGGAATACGAATCCTTCCAGATCGCCGTTCAGGCTCCCGCCGGCGGACTCACCAACGTGAACGTCACCGTCTCCGCGCTCACGGGGCCGGGCGGCGCCACGATTCCTCAATCCAGCCTTTCACTTTTCCGCGAGCAGTATGTGTACGTCGATAAATCGAGCCCGGACTGGGAGGGCTCGAACCGGCCGCTCGGCGTGGGCTGGTATCCGGACGGCCTGATTCCGTTCAACGATCCCGCCACCGGCCAGTCGATTCACGGCGCGCAGATCGAAGCGGTGCCGTTCAATCTGACAGCCGCGAACAATCAGCCCATCTGGGTCGATGTTCTGGTTCCGCGCGATGCCGCTCCCGGCCAGTACAGCGGCACCTGGACGGTCACGAGCGATCAGGGCAACGCCAGCGGATCGGTGGTGCTCACGGTCTGGAGCTTCACTCTGCCGCTGCAGCCGAGCATGAAATCGGCGTTTCTCTTCTGGAATGCATCGAGCCTCGCGTCCGATCAGGAATTGCTGCGCAACAAGATCGCGCCGCTCCACACCGATACCTCCATCCAGAGCAGCCTGATGGCGAATTACGGGCTCAGCACCGTCGCTCTTCCTTACTGGAGCGGTGCGGACAACTCCACGTGCACCATGTCACCCGCGCCTTCGGTGGCCGATCTGAAGGCCTCGGCCGCCGCGCAGCAGCCTGGCCTGATGCAGTTCATTTACAGCGCGGACGAAATCAGTTCCTGCCCTTCGCTCGATGCGCCGCTGAAGCAGTGGGCGCAGAACATGCACCAGGCCGGCATCAAAAACCTGGTCACCATAGCGCCGGATCCGCTCCTGTTTGACGATGGTTCCGGCAGCGGCCAGTCGGCGGTCGACATCTGGACGATGCTGCCGCTTTCCTGGGAAGGGTCCGCTGCGAATATCGCGGCCGCGATCGCGAAGGGCGATTCGGTCTGGTCGTACAACACGGTGGTGCAGGATTCCTACTCGCCGAAATGGGAGATCGATTTCGCGCCGATCAACTTCCGCATCCAGCCGGGCTTCATCAGCAACAGCCTGGGGCTGACGGGGTTGCTGTACTGGAAGGTCGACGGCTGGTCATCCGACCCGTGGAATCAGGTGAACAATACCGGTACGTTTTCGCCGGGCAACTATCCGGGCGAAGGCATGCTGGTTTATCCGGGCACGCAGGTGGGAATTCAGGGCGTGGCGCCTTCGATGCGGCTGAAGTGGCTGCGCGACGGCGTGGAAGATTACGAATACCTGCAACTGCTCAAGGCGCAGGGATATGGTCCGGTGGCGCAGGAGAAGTCGGCTGAGGTCGGCGCGAACTGGTCGAACTGGACGAAGGATCCGAATGTGCTTTATAGTGTGCGCGATGAAGTCGGCAACGTGCTCGATCGGATGAATTCGCCGGTCTCGACGACCACGTACGGGACGGGGTCGGGATCAGGCTCCGGCGCCGGAGCGACAACAACGAGCAGCGGTGGATCGGACTCGGGATCAGGCTCTGGCTCCGGCTCTGGAACAACAACAACGAGCGGCGGTGGATCGGACTCAGGATCAACCTCCGGCTCCAGTTCCGGAACGTCGTCCACTGGCAGCGATTCAGGATCCGGTTCGAGTTCAGCTTCCGGAACGACATCGGGAACGACGTCCGGAACTACATCGAGCAGCAGTGGATCAGGCTCGAGCTCCACATCCGGCAGCACATCGAGCAGCGGCAGCTCAGCGCCACCGCCCGTGACGTCGGCCGCGGCGCCCCCGCCCGTCTCCACGCCTCCACTGCCGCCCGCGTGCACCGCCAGTACTCTTTCACTCACGGTGTCGCAGCCAACCGCCAACGCGACCGTGGAGACAGGCGCCGTGCAGTCCATTCAGGTGCAGATCGTCAACAACTGCGGCAGCGCTTTCACCGGCGGCAGCGTGCAGGTGTCCTTCAGCGATGGCGACACAGGCGTCGCGCTCAGCGATCAGGGCGACGGCACGTGGACCGGAAGCTGGAATCCCGTCCAGGTGGCTTCGCCCATCACACTCTCGTTCGCCGCGAAGGGTGGCAGCGCGAGCGGCGCCGCGCAGGTTTCCGTCACGGTGCATCCGAATTCGCACAGCACGAACGCCGCGCTGGTCGTGAATGCCGCCTCGGGAGCGAAAGCAGACCCGCAGGTGGTCGCGCCGGGCAGCTACGTCACCATCTGGGGAACGAATCTCGCCGGTCCGTCGCAGCCCGCGGCCACTTCCGTTCCGCTGCCCACAACGCTGAACGGAACGCAGGTGTTCATCGGCTCGCAGCCGGTCTCTCTGATCTATGCGGGCCCGAATCAGATCAACGCCATCGTTCCGCGCGGACTGCAGCCGAACACTTCTTATCCGCTCGTGGTGGCGAACGGACTCTCGCGGTCGGGCACGGTCATACTCTCTGTCGCTGCGGAACAGCCCGCCATCTTCACCGCCGATGCATCCGGCAGCGGCCAGGGCGTCGTCGCAATCGTGGGAGCCAACGTTCTTGCCGCCACAGCCAACGGCCGCCCCGCGCAGGCCGGTGAATACCTCACGATCTACTGCAACGGACTCGGACCGGTCGCCGCGGATAACGGTGCAGCGCCTCCGCAGGACGGCACGCCCACGCCCATCGACAACATCTTCCACACTTCCGGTCAGGTCACTGTCTCGTTCGACGGTGACGATCAGGCTGCGCAGTTCGCCGGACTCGCGCCCTCTATGGTGGATGTCTATCAGGTGAATGTGCGGGTTCCCACGGGACACTCCGGGAATGCGGTACCACTTGTTATTAAAGTCACCGATCCGCAAACCGGAAAGACTTACCAGTCGAACACCGTGACGGTGGCGCTCCAGTAAGCGACCTCACAATCAGGCCGTTTTTTCTCGCTTTTTACCGAGGCTAAAGCGAAAGCCGGGGCAATTTAAGGTCTGCGCCTGGTTCTTACACCCGGCCAGGTTGGCCTACCGTGGAAGTTACTCGCAAAACACCGCGAGCCGAACGCTCCGCTTATGACCAACGGATTCCGGCCGCGCGGATTTACTTTTTTCGCGCTGTTTCTTTCGCTCCCGTTTGCGGCCTTCGCGCAACCCATCATCTGGACAACGTCCTCTCTGGTTCGGACAGGAGTCTCCGACCCCGCGGGCAGCGGCACACAAGCCGTGCTCTCTGCGGCGCGCGGCGAATACGAATCGTTTCAGATCGCGATTCAGGCGCCGTACGGCGGACTCAACAACGTCAACGCGGGCGTCTCGGCGCTGACCGGCCCCGGCGGCGCCGTGATTCCGCAATCCGACATCACGCTCTATCGCGAGCACTACGTGTACGTCAGCAAGGGGAGTCCGAATTGGGAGGGCTCCAATCAGCCGCTCGGCGCGGGCTGGTATCCCGACGCGCTGATTCCATTCACCGATCCCGACACCGGCAAGCCGATTCAGGGCGCGCAGATCGAAGCTGTTCCTTTTGACCTGGGAGGCGCGCAGAATCAGCCGCTCTGGGTGGACGTCTTCGTGCCGCGCGACGCGACGCCCGGGCAATATACAGGCTCGTTCACGGTAGCGAGCAATCAGGGAACAGCGAGCGGCAGCATCGTTCTGACTGTCTGGAACTTCACTTTGCCGATGCAGCCGAGTCTCAAATCCGCGTTCCTCATGTACGGCAGCCAGAGCCTCTCGGCGGACAAGGAAATGCTGCGCCATCGCGTTTCGCCGCTCCATACCGATCCGGCCACACAGACCGATCTCATCAATAATTACGGCCTCAATGTCGTCGGCCTCTCGTATTTCAGCGGCGCGATCTATGGGAACTGCGCCATGTCCGATCCACCATCGGTTGCCGATCTGACCGCGCTCGCGGCGCAGCAGCAGCCCTCTCTGCTGAAGCTGGTCTACAGTGCGGACGAGACGACTTATTGCCCCTCGCTGGCGCCTCAAATTCAGCAGTGGGCAAGAAACATCCATGCTGCCGGGCTCAAGAACCTGGTCACGCAACCGCCGACCGCAGATTTGTTCGATGACGGCACGGGTTCGGGCGTCTCCGCCGTCGATATCTGGGCTATGGTGCCGATCGGTTACGACGCGTCGCCTGCTCTCAACGCGGAGGCGCTTCAGCGCGGCAATGAACTGTGGTCGTACAACGTGCTCGTGCAGGACAACTATTCGCCGAAATGGCTGATCGATTTCGATCCCATCAACTTCCGCATTCAGCCCGGCTTCATCAGCCAGAGCCTCAATATCACCGGGCTGCTCTACTGGCGGGTCGATAACTGGAACGCCGATGATCCGTGGAACCAGGTCAATAACACCGGCACGTATTCCACGAACAACTATCCGGGCGAGGGCATTCTGGTTTATCCCGGATACCAGGTCGGCATTCAGGGCGTGGCGCCTTCCATGCGGCTCAAGTGGATCCGCGATGGCGTCGAAGATTACGAGTACGTGCAGATCCTGAAGCAGGCGGGACGCGCGTCGGACGCCCTCGGTCTTGCCGCTTCCGTCGGGCCCGACTGGAGGAACTGGACACGCGATCCCAACAAGCTGTTCTCCGTTCGCGATCAGATCGCTCAGGAGATCGATAGCCTGAACGGCGGCGGATCGGCCACGCCTGCTTCTGCAGGTACATCCTCAGGCTCGTCCTCAGGCACTACGACGGGAACGCCCGTTTCGGCGCCGGCGCCCGCGCCCGCGGCCAATCCCAACGTGGCGATCTCGGGCGTCATCCCGGCGGCCGCCGGAGCGAGCGCCGCTCCCGGAGTTCTCACGCCGGGCGCGTATGTCTCGATCTACGGAACGAATCTCGCAGGCAACGGCAATGGCGCCGCAACCGCGCTACCGCTTCCGACCACGCTGAACGGCGCGCAGGTGTTCCTCAATTCCACGCCCATGAATCTGATCTACGCAGGTCCGAATCAGATCAACGCGCTCGTGCCGCACGAAGCCGCGGCGGGGGGCGCGTACTCAATCACCGTGATTAACAACGGCTACAGCTCGGCGGCCGTGCCGGTGTCGGTGGCGGCCATTCGGCCCGCCATTTTTTCGACCAATGCAGAGGGCTCCGGCCAGGGCGATATCTACATTGCCGGAACCGCAGTGCTGGCGTCGGCATCCGGCGACAACGCGCGCCCGGCTCATGCCGGCGAATATGTCACGCTCTACTGCGACGCGCTTGGCCCGGTACAGGGGCAGAATGGCGAATCAGCGCCCGCCGATGGCAGCGCAGCACCGGGCGGCCTCTACACCGTAAATCAGATCACGATCTCCTTCGGCGGCGCGCATGAACCCGTGCAGTACGCCGGACTCGTGCCGACCCTCGCGGGCGTGTATCAGGTGAACGCGCAGATCCCCGCCGGTCTCTCGGGCGATGCTGTGCCCGTCACCCTGACCATGACCGATCCGCAGACCGGTCAGCTGGTGCAGTCGAACACCGTGACGGTCGCGATTCAGTAACAGCTATTCGACGACCTTCGTCACGAAGTACGTCACAGACTGGCCAGGCGCGAGCTTCATCTGATGCGGCGTTTTCGCGGGGATATGGATCACATCGCCGACGGTCAGCGTCTCTTCCTTGCCGCCCGTGATGGAGTCCGCGCGCTTTTCGCCCGGCGCCGTGGTCTTTTCGTTCACCATGGCGCCGCCGTAGACAACGGTCGCCGTGCCGGCTTCGATGACGAGGATATCCGCCTGTTTCTCATGCCATTCCGCCTGTCCCGAGCCTTCGCGATGCGCGAGCGAGAACGAGCGGTTGCCGACGGCGCCCAGCGGATCGCTTGCGACCTTGTGGGCGTCAACCTTCTTCGCCATCTCCTTGCCCTGCGCGACCAGGCTCGAAGCCTTCCAGATGTGAACCGGCGCGGGTTCTCCCGCTGAGAAAGCCGTGGCGGAGGCAATGAGCAACGCTGCGATTGTTTTTGTCATATGGGATTTTCCGCCCCTCAGCTTATCAAGTGCAGCGCAGCCGCGCTAACATCGTAAATTGCTCGCTCACCTGACCCAGATCCTGGTCGATTGGGGACCGCTCGGCGTCCTGTTCCTCTCCATTCTGGATTCTTCCGGAATCCCTGTGGCGGGCGCATTCGACGCATTGCTCATCCTGATTGCGATCGAACGCCCGGAGACGGCGTGGTGGTGCGCCGGCATCGCCGTGATCGGATCTTCCATCGGCAACGTGATTCTGTTTTCCATCAGCCGGCGCGGCGGACGCAGAATTCAGGCGAAGCCGGCCGAAGAAGGCAAGGCCAGACGCTTTCGCGCCTGGTTCCTGCGCTATGGACTGCTGACGATTTTCGTTCCGGCCATGATCCCGATTCCCATGCCGATGAAAGTGTTCGTGATCACGGCGGGCGTGCTGGGCACGCCGATGATGGAGTTTCTCGGCGTGATTGTATCGGCGCGAAT
>CAZPZE010000032.1:0-4376 GCA_964590625.1 uncultured Solibacteraceae bacterium | reverse complement strand
GACCTGCCCGATCTCAGGCACGGCGCGAAGGACCGGCGATCCGCTGCAGGACGAGAAAAATATTCGGGCGCTGCTCAATTCGGTCAAAGAAGAATCCGAGCTGACCATGTGCACCGACGTGGATCGCAACGATAAGAGCCGCGTCTGCCGGCCCGGCACCGTTCAGGTAGTGGGCCGCCGTCTGATCGAGTCATACGCCCATCTGTTCCACACGGTGGATCACGTCGTCGGAAGGCTGCAACCCGGGTTCGATTCGCTCGATGCGTTTCTGAGCCACATGTGGGCCGTGACGCTGATCGGCGCGCCCAAGAAGGCCGCGGCGATCGCGATCGAGAGTCTGGAAAAAAGCGCGCGTGGCTGGTACGGCGGCGCGGTCGGCATGCTTTCGCTCAACGGCGATATCAATACCGGCATCCTGATTCGCACCACGTATCTTCGCGACGGCTACGCGACTTATCCGGCCGGCGCCACGCTGCTGTACGATTCCGATCCCGCGGCGGAAGAGGCCGAGACGCGCCTCAAAGCCTCCGCGTTTTTCCGGCTGCTGGGGACGAAAGAAACGGTGGAGACTCCCCCCGCGGCTGCGCCCCCGGTGCACAGCCGTCTGCTTCTGGTCGATAACGACGATTGCTTCATCCACACGCTTGCGAACTATGCGCGGCAGGCGGGCGCGGAAGTGGTGACCTATCGCGCGGGCGTGCCGTTCGAAGTTCTGGATCGCGTGAATCCCGATCTGATTCTGATCTCGCCCGGTCCCGGCCGGCCTGCGGATTTCGGTGTCCCCGATCTGGTGCGCCACGCGGCGGCGAAGGGAATTCCGGTATTCGGCGTGTGCCTCGGACTGCAGGGAATTGTGGAGGCGTTCGGCGGCGAGTTGGGTGTGTTGCCGTACCCTGTTCACGGGAAACCTTCGAAAGTGGTCCACGAAGGCAAAGGTGTGTTTGAAGGCTTGCCCCATGAGGTGGAGGTCGGCCGCTACCACTCGCTTTACGCGATCCCGGAGAAGCTTCCGGCCTGCCTTGAAGTCACGGCCCGAACAGCGCCCGGTTCCGGCGAAACTGAGGTAATCATGGGAGTTCGCCACCGGGAACTCCCCATTGAAGCTGTGCAGTTTCACCCGGAATCGATCCTGACGGCCCGCGACGAAACCGGGCTCAAAATGATGCGAAACGCCCTGCATCTGGCGCGCAGCCGCGCGGCGGAATCACATTAAATAACCTTGATCTGGCAACTTTGACCGGATCGGAACGCTATCATAAGTAGGTACACGTGCCGCAATCTACGAAAAAGCGCGTACTGATTTTCATCGTTGCGTACCACGCCGAGAAAACCATCGAAGGCGTTCTGCGCCGCATTCCCGCCAGCCTCAACGAGAATTACGAAGTCGATATTCTGATCATCGACGATTCGTCGCGCGACCTGACTTTTGCGAAGAGCCACGAGACCGCGCGCGAAGCCGGCATTCCGTTCGATATCCGGATTCTGTTTAATCCGGTGAACCAGGGTTATGGCGGGAACCAGAAGCTGGGTTATCGTTATGCGATCGAGCGCGGCTACGATTATGTAGCGCTGATCCATGGCGACGGGCAATACGCGCCCGAATGCCTGCCGGATCTGCTGGCGGCGTTCCATCAGGGCGATCCGGCGGCGGTTTTCGGCTCGCGGATGCTGACGAAGAACGGCGCCCGCAGCGGCGGCATGCCGCTTTATAAATACGTCGGCAACAAGATTCTGACGTGGACGCAGAACCGGCTGCTGCGCTCGCACCTGAGCGAGTTTCATTCCGGCTATCGACTCTATTCCGTGGATGCGCTTCGCTCCATTCCGTTCGAACGGAATTCGAACGATTTCCACTTCGATACCGAGATCATTATTCAGCTCATGTTTTTCGCGAAACGCGAAATCCGCGAGCTGCCGATCCCGACTTACTACGGCGACGAGATCTGCCGCGTGAACGGCATCGCCTATGCGGCCAACGTAGTGCTTTCCACTCTGAAGGCGCGCCTGCAGGAGCTCGGCATTTTCTATGACCGCCGTTACGACTGCGCGGCGGCGGCGCTGGAACAGTACACGCCGAAGTTCGATTACCCCAGTACCCACACTTTCGCGTACAACCTGGTGCGGCCGCATTCGCGCGTGCTTGATCTTGGCTGCGCGGGCGGATACATGGCCGCCGAACTGAAGCGCCGCAAGGGCTGCTATGCGGTCGGCGTCGATGCGTTTCCGCTGGGCGACGTCCGGCTCGATGAGTTCTATCTTCGCGACCTGAATGAAGGGCTGGCCGGCATTCCGGTCGCCGATCAGGACATCATCCTGATGCTGGACGTGATCGAGCATCTTGCTTCGCCGGAACGTTTCCTCGATGAACTGCGCGAAACGCTGTCGCAGAATCCGGAGATGCAGATCATCATCAGCACGGCGAATATCGGATTCATCATTCCGAGGCTGATGCTGCTGATCGGGCAGTTCAACTACGGCAAGCGCGGCATTCTGGACGTCACCCACACGCGGCTGTTCACGTTCTCCTCATTCCGCCGGTGCCTCGAGCAGTGCGGTTTCGACGTGCTCGAAATGCGCGCCGTGCCTGGACCGTTCCCGCTCGCGCTCGGCGACACGTGGCTTGCCCGCCTGCTGCTCGGAATCAATCAGGCGCTGCTGAAGGTTTCGCGCGGTCTGTTCGGCTATCAGATCTTTGCCCGCATCAAGCCGCGTCCGACGGTTGCCTATCTGCTGGCGGCCGCGCATGAGGAATCCGATCGCAAGGTTCGGGCTCTGCAGTCCGTTTCGTAGCGGCTCATGAATCCCGCGCTCCCGCGCCGCTGGCAATTCGCCATTTGGGGAGCGGCGGCGTTTTCTTTCCTTTGCAAGCTGCTGCTTGCGCTCAATACTTACGGCACGAATGATGTGTACGCGTGGGAGCGTTTCGCGCACTGGTCGGCGTTGTTTGGATCAGGGTTGTATGCGATCGATCCGGCGTTCAATCATCCGCCGTCGATGATTCATGTGCTGGCGCTGATGAGCTGGCTCGCGAAGAGCACAGGCGTTTTCTTTCCATTCTGGTTGCGGTTGCCGGCGATACTGGCGGACCTGGGATCGCTGTGGGTTCTGCTGCGGATTTTCGTGCCGCGACTTTCTGAGCCGCTGATTCGCTGGGGTCTGCTGCTGTTCGCGTTTTCGCCCACGCTGATTCTGGTTTCCGGATTTCACGGGAATACGGATTCCGTCGTGATGTTTTGTCTGCTGGTCTGCGTGTGGCGTGGCGAGCGCGATCCGGAGGCTGGCGCCGCATTCGGCGCGGCGATGTGCGTGAAGATTCTGCCGATTGTCGTGCTGCCGGTGCTGTTCTTTTCACGGCGCGATTGGCATCGCAGGATGATCTTCCTCGCGTCTGCGGCGGCTGTGATCGTCATCGCCTGGTCGCCATATCTGTTCCGCAATCCCGCCGACATCTATCGGCAGGTCGTGCACTATTCGAGCATCTACGGCCATTGGGGTCTCACCTGGCTCGCCGCGTGGCACATGCCGTTCTTTCACGATTCCTGGCACGATGCGTTCCAGCGCTGGGGATCTTACCTCAGCCTCGCGATCATCACCGTCGCGGCCTGGGTTCTGAATCGCAAATCCGAACGGCCATCTGTCTACACGCAGATCGGCGCGGCGTTTTTCTTCTTTCTCGCCGCCGCGAACGGATTCGGCGTTCAGTACCTCGCCTGGCTTGTGTCGTGGACCATCGGGATCAGCATCATCCCCGTTGTCTTCTTCGCGGCCGCGAGCGGCGCGTTCCTGCTTGCGGTTTACAACTTCTGGGCCGGTGGCTTCCCGTGGTTTCTCGCCGACAGCAATTATGTCGGCGACTTCGTCCCGCATCTCGATTACCTGCTCACGCTGTGCTGGATATCGGTGATCGTGCTCGCGGCCGCGGTATGGAAACGCCGCACGTCGACGCCCGCGCGCGGAACCATGCTGGCCGCAGCCGCGCTCGGGATTGCCTTCATCGCATGGCCGCTCTGGAATCAGGTGCTGCGCGTCGATCGCCGCACGTATCCCGCAGTGGACGACCACGCCGCGCTTTCCGCCATCCGGGCCCGCGAGTACGCCATGCTCTCCGAGGCTTATTACAGGATGGGCCGCTATGCCGATGCCGTGATCGCGGCCCGCACGGGCGTTGCGCTCGATCCCGCAGTTCCCGAAGCGTGGACGCGCGTCGCGCTCGCCTGCATTCCGCTTGGCCGCCGGGACGAAGCGCTCAACGCCGCCACCACGGCGGTCCGTCTTGCGCCGGACGATCAAACGGCCAACGAAGCGCTGGCTGAACTGCAGAGCCGCTACTGATTGCGCTCGTCAGTCAGCCACTTGATCGACAGATCCACGACCTC
>CAZPZE010000031.1:0-1935 GCA_964590625.1 uncultured Solibacteraceae bacterium | reverse complement strand
TATGGGCCAGCGCTTCGGTGACGGGCGCCGGGGCGCCTTCGAGAAGATCGGTGATCTCGGCGGAGATGCGTCCGTTTTCGAGGCGCACGCGGCTGTTCGGATCGGCGAACGGCTTGTAGCGGACTTCGATCGGGGGAATCGCGGTGCGCGGCCGCAACTCGCGGTGCACGCGCGCGAAAATCTCGGTGGGCGATTCGAAAAACAGCGAACTGGCGAGGTTCACGGGGCGAATGGCGCCCGGCGCGGGCTCGGGCGGAGCCGGCTGGGATGCGGGGTGCGTGAAGAATGTGTCATCGCCGAACAGGTTCGGAGCGGGAGAGTAGACCCGATCGCCCATAATAAGAGATTACGCATAGACAACTGATGCCTGCCAAAAGAGCGAAAATCACTTCGATCGGACGCTATGTTCCGCCCCGCGTTCTGACCAATGCCGACCTCGAGAGGATGGTCGAGACCAGCGACGAATGGATCCAGACGCGCGTGGGGATTTCCGAACGCCACATTGCGGGGCCGGAAGCCGCGACGTCGGATCTGGCCTCCGCGGCGGCGCAGGATGCGCTGCAGCGACGGGGAATCGGGGCGAATGAGGTGGATGCCATCATCGTCTGCACGGTGACGCCGGACATGATGTTTCCCTCGACCGCGTGCCTCGTCCAGAACAATCTGGGCGCGCACCGCGCCTGGGGATTCGATCTGGTCGCGGCGTGCAGCGGGTTCGTTTATGGACTGACGACCGGCGCGAGTTTAATCAGCGCGGGCACGCACCGGAAAGTTCTGGTGATCGGCGCGGATACGATGAGCCGCATCATCGATTATCAGGATCGTGCTACGTGCGTGCTGTTCGGCGATGGCGCGGGCGCGATGCTGCTCGAAGCATCGGAAGAAGGCGAGGATGCGGGCTTCATCGATTTCCTTGGGGAGATCGATGGGTCGGGCGGGGAATACCTGTATATGCCGGCGGGCGGCAGCCGCCAGCCGGCGAGCACGGAGACGGTGGCCGGGCGGATGCACTATGTCCATCAGGAAGGCGGCCAGGTCTTCAAGTACGCCGTGCGCAAGATGTATGAGCTCTCGAGTTCGCTGCTGGAACGCAACAACCTCACCACGAAGGACGTGGATCTGCTGATTCCGCATCAGGCGAACAGGCGGATCATCGATGCGACGACGGAGCGGCTGGGGCTGTTGCCGGAGCAGGTGATGATCAACATCAATCGCTATGGGAATACGACGGCGGGGACGATTCCGCTGGCGACGTGCGATGCGATCGAGCAGGGGCGGCTGCACAAGGGCGGGCTGGTGCTGTTCGCGGCTGTGGGAGCGGGGTATACGGCGGGCGCGAGTTTGTGGCGCTGGGGATTTTAGAGCGGCTGTTCGATTGCCGTTTTGAGCTTTGCCCACTGTTCGCTGGTCAGGACGCGGCGCATCTCCAGGATCATGCCGGCATTCGCCTTTTCGATATCGGCGCGAGCCTTGCCGGCGCGTTCGATCTGGGCATCAATGGCCGGTTCATCGGGCTGATCAGCGGTAATCATGGGTTCCAGTCTTATCTGCTCCTTCTGCAGCGCGGCGTTCAGATCGATCATCTGCAGACGAGCCTTCTGGTAGATCCCATCCAGTTGTCTGCGCTGGTCGGCGGTGATCCCGACCTGCGACGCAAGCGCCGGCCGGTTCCACCATTTACCGGAGAGTAATCCGATTCCGGCGCGAGGCGCGACCGCAGGCGTGGATAGAAGGACCGAGCCCGGATTGTGCATCATCTCATCCGCCTGCCGCTGAAACTGCAGTTGCTGAACCTGCTGCTGGGCCTGTTGAGCCTGCATGGCCTGCTGTTGCTGGAGTTGCTGTTCCAGTTGCTCGGTCTGCAGCCGCAGTTGATCCACCTGGGCCGGCGGGGTCAGCCGCGGGTCTGTCACCTGAGCGTGCAGGACAACGGCG
>CAZPZE010000030.1:0-14788 GCA_964590625.1 uncultured Solibacteraceae bacterium | reverse complement strand
TACGTACACGCGCGAGCTGACGGTGGATCTGCCGGATCTCGAAACTGCCGATCTCTCCGATCAGGGCGATGAGGAATACTGCGAGAACTGCGGCCGTCCGATGGTGCTCAAGAAGGGGCGGTTCGGGACGTTCTATGCGTGCTCGGGATATCCGGACTGCAAGACGACGAAGCAGATTGGCGGATCGCAGAAGAAGCCGGATGTGACGCTGGATGAAAAGTGTCCGAACTGCGGCAGCAATCTGGTGCAGAAATATGGGCGATTCGGCGAGTTCACGGCGTGCAGCAGCTACCCGACGTGCAAGTACGTCAAGCAGAAGACGATTGGCGTGAAGTGTCCGGAGTGTTCGGAAGGCGATGTGGTGGAGCGGCGGTCGAAGCGCGGGAAAACGTTCTTCGGCTGCAGCCGCTATCCGGATTGCAACTTCGTGGCGTGGGCGCGGCCTGTGGCGGAGAAGTGTCCGGAGTGCGGGAGTCCGTACATGGTGGAGAAGTATCTGAAGGCCGGTGCGTTCTATCAGTGCCCGAATGCGGAGTGCAAGTACAAGCGGGAGTTCACGCCGACGCCGCTGGCGGAGAAACCGGAGACGGTGGCAGCGGAGTAGGCCGGCTCGTCCGGCGTTATAATTCGGTCATGGGCACGCCTCGCAAAGCCGCACAACGAGCGACGCAGCCATCCTTGCGTGATCGTGTTCGCCAGCATGTATTCGAGACATTCGGGGAAGAAGCCAAGGCTATCCACTGGCTGAACCGGCCGAATCAGCTGTTCGGTGGAAAGACGCCAGCCGAGGTTCTGGAAACAGAGCCCGAATCAGTGGAACAGGAACTGACCCGGATCGATCACGGTATTTTTGTCTGATCGTTTATAGACTGACTCGCCAACGCTATTCCGCGCTGGATGGCGAAGGCGCCCGGCGCGTTGGCGGCCGGTACAACAAACCTGGCACACCGGCAGTCTATACTTCTGAACACGCGTCTCTCGCTGTTCTCGAAGTCCTGGTGCATATCGACAAGTCGGAACTGCCGCGGGACTACGTCCTGATGGCAGTCGAGATTGAGAATCACGAAATACCTGCTGGGACGGCCGAGGCCGCGCGCGCTGCGGGTGCGAGTAAGCGACATCCTGTCTTCCGCGTGCCGTCGATTGTCGTACCTCGCGAGGCGAACTACATCCTCTATCCCCACGCGCCAGGGTTGCGCGCCCGTATTCTTTTCATTGAGCCGTTCTCATTCGATTCGCGTTTGTTTCTGCCGGTTCGAGTGATCAAATAAGAAATCACGGCCGCGGCAGATATTCGTCGGGCGTCAGAATGCCGTCGCCGTTTCGATCGAGTGTTCGCAGCGATTCAGCAGCGTTGTGGATTTCGCTGGCTGAGAGTTCGCCGTTGCCGTCCGCGTCGATCACCGCCAGCACGGGATTACGACGGATGAATACGGCAGGTCCGCCAGCCGAGCCGCATTCCCGGCCGTCGATTCTGCCGTCCTGGTTGCGATCGAGGCTTCGGAGACATGCGGGGGCGAGGATCAGTTCCCGGCTCGAGATTCTGTAGTCGCCGTCGATGTCGAGGGCCTTCATCACCGGCAGGTAGTTGTAGTAGGCGATTGCGAGCTTCATCCAGGGATCTTTCACCGGTTCGGGAATCTGTACGGTGACGTTGAGATCCTGTCCCTTCAGCGACGCCCGCGATGCCTGGATCACACCTTCGACAGCTCGCTCCGTCCCGACGAGCCATCGGGGAGTCTTTCCGGGGTGGTCAATCAGGAAGATCACGGCGAATATCAGGGTGATGGAGAGGATACTGCCCTGCACCACTGCCGCCGAGCGGATTCGATACGGTTCGAGGCTGGCGAATGCGGGCGCGTCCGCAGTAACGGGCGATGGGAGCGGCGAATGCTCCGGCCGCGAACGGAATGCCCACTGACGCATGAGGGATGCAAGAGCGTCACCCAGGAGCGACCAACGCGGCATCTGGTCATAGATCGCCATCATCTCCGGTCCGAACTGTTCGCGGAATTGCCGCGGATGAAGCTGGATCAGGAGGCTGTATACTCGGCGCACCTCAGATCTGTCCTCTCGGGCTACTATTGTGGGCCTTAGCGGACACGCGGCTACTGAAGTCCGTCAGCTCAAACGCGACTGAAGTCGCGTGTCCGCCGGCGTCGAAGAGTCGATTAGGGCAAAGCATCGCCGATTTCGAGCGCCTGCTGGCGATTATTGGTCTCGACCGCGAAGATCCGGTCCGGCGTGCTGCGCAGAATCGTGACGCGGCCGGAGCTGCCATCGTCATTGAATTCCTGCACCAGCATTGCGGGGCCGGATCGCAGCACGATCTGCTCCACCTCCGCCACTTCGTCCGCGGGAACATCGAGCAGCCACGCCGGATTGGCCGTGAACTTCTGCGCCATCGCCGCCGCGTCGCGCTGCGAGAGCCCAACGCAACGGAACGCCACCTCCGCGAACCGCTCCAGCGGGAAACCGGCGGGAATCGCAAATTCGATCGGCTTCGCCTGCAGAATGCCTACATCGCCTTTGTACCCAAGGTTCACCATCGGTCCCACGCTGTACCGCAATTCCACACCCTCCCACTCGGATGGCACGACAACGTCACGCACGTGCGCCTTCTCGAGCGCCGCCCGCCATTGATCGACGTGAATCGTCTGATTGATCTCGAACTTCTTCATCACAGCGAGCGACGGCGATCCGGAAAGCGCATCGCTCACCGGAACGAATGGCCGGAAGCCAGCCATCCGCGCAGCGTCGTCCAGATTCTGTGCGGCGGTCAGTCCGCTCATCGATACATGGCTGTCGAGCGGTAGATCCGACAAATCCACCCGCACCACATCGACCCGGTTCAGGACAAAATGACTCCACAGCTGCTGCGCCACCGCCCGCGTTTGCGGCAGCGCGAAAGCAATGCAGAGGGCCGCGGCAACCGCAGCCGGAATCCACAGCCGGAACGGCGCACGCCGGCGCAATCCCGCCTCCAGCAGTGCGCTTCCCCGCCCCAGATCCGCGCGCCACGCGGGCTGCAGAACCGCCATTCGATCGTCCACCCACTTCATCTCGTTATTCGTTTCCATAGCGTTTCAGATACTCCTTCCGGAACGCGGTCTGAGCGCGGCTGATGAGGCTTCCGACCGAATGGGGATTCAATTGAAGGGCGGCGGCGATTTCCTGGTAGCTGAGTTCTTCCGCGCGCAGCAGCAACAGCTCGCTGTCGCGCGGTTTCAACGCACCGAGCACGGCGCGCACGCGCTGCTGCCCGGCGCCCGCGGCGTACAGATGCTCGGGCGTGGGCGGCGACCCGCGCTCCAGCCGGAACAACTGCTCGAACCGGCTACGGCGCAATTGCCTTCTCCATTCATCGAGAGCTTTGCGAACGGCGCTCCGGTAGAGCCAGCCTTCGGCATGATCGCCGTGCGCTTCCGGGCTCTTCCACCACTTGAGAAACACTTCCACCGCGAGCTCCTCCGCGCGGGCCTGGTCATGAATGACGCGGCCAATGACGCGGGCGACGCGCTCATAATGAGCGCGAAAAATCTGGTCCAGCGCCTCATCGCTCCGGACTCTTATGCGGGCTGTTGCCGCCATGCTCGTTGCGTCCACAATACAGGAACGCCGCGGGCGGCGGGTTTGTGGCAGGTTATTTCAGGGGCGGGCGCTCTTTGCGCTTCAGACGGCCGCGGATCTTCAGCTCGATCGGCGTGCCTTCGAACCCGAAACGTTTGCGGAGCTGATTGACCAGAAAACGCTCGTGCGAAAAGTGCAGCGGACCGGCTTTATCGGTAAAAACGATGAACGACGGCGGCCGAATGCCGGCCTGCGTGATGTAGAGGATCTTGCGTTCTTCGAACTTCAGCGTTTCGACGAAGCGATTCAGTTCGCCCGTGGTGACGCGGCGCGACGCCGCCTCGTAGACCTTTTTGATGATCCCGAACAGCCGCTGTACGCCGTTCCCGGTTTTCGCGGAGAGAAAAACCACCGGCGCGTATTCGAGGAACTTCAGATTAAAGCGGATGTTCTCTTCGAATTCCTTCCGCTTGTCATTGCTGATCAGATCCCACTTGTTGACGCACAGAATCACGGGCCGTCCGCCTTCGTGCGCGTAGCCGGCGATAGTGGCGTCGAGGCCCAGCACGCCCTCCGCCGCATCCATCATCATCAGGACCACGTTCGCCATCCGGATATGCCGCCGCGCCATCACGACGCTCAGCTTTTCCGCCATCAGCTTCGTCTTGCCCTTGCGGCGGATGCCCGCAGTGTCGATGAAAACGTACTCGGTGCCAGCGTGGCTGACGGCTTCATCGACCGCATCGCGCGTGGTCCCGGCTACCGGCGAAACAATGGCGCGATCCTCGCCCACCAGCGCATTCAGCAGCGTCGATTTGCCGGCATTGGGACGGCCGATGATCGCCACCTTGATCGGCTCCGCGGCCACTTCTTCCGCCGCGCCCGCTTCGGCAGCTTCCGGGAAGCCTTCCGTCAGGTGCAGCAGAAACGCATCCACGCCGGTGCCGTGCTCGGCCGAAACCGGATACATCTCGGGAAATCCAAGCTCGTAGAAATTGTGAACCAGCGCCTCATTCACGCCGGTGTCGATCTTGTTCACAGCGAGGAAGATTGGCTTGCCGGTCTTGCGAAGCATCTCGGCCAGTTCGCGGTCGGCCGCCGTGATTTCCGAACGCCCATCGACCACGAAAATGACGCGCGAAGCGCTCTGCAGCGCGACTTTTGCCTGCTTCAGAATCTGACTCGGGATGTAGTCGGCGTCGCTGACGACAATTCCACCGGTATCGATCAGCTCGAAGCGCCGGCCTTCGAAGTTGGCCTCGCCGGAGATCCGGTCGCGGGTGATGCCGGGCTCATCGCCCACAATCGACCTGCGTCCGCGCGTGATTCGATTAAAGAGGGTGGACTTGCCGACGTTCGGCCGACCCACGATGACGACCGTGGGCGTCTCCTGCGGCATGAATTTTCATGATAACAGGCGGACGGATGAGATACTTCGTTTGAGATGAAGCTTACTTCCCTGCTCTGCGCAGCTGCGCTGGCGATTTTGTCGCTGGCGTGCTCGACGAGCAATCAGGTTTCCGATCTCAAGGTGCTGATCGGCGCGACCGCGGTTTTTCAGCCCGGCGGAAATCCGGTGCAGGATACCGTGATCGTGATCGAAGGGGACAAGATTCGGGCGGCGGGTGAGCGCAAAGACGTCCCGGTTCCGCAGAATTCCGAGCGCACAGACCTCACGGGCAAATGGGTGGTGCCGGTTTCAGGCGGCAAAATCGCGCCCGGCGCGCCCGCGGATCTGTTTGTGCTGAACGCGGCGGAAAACGGCAGTCCGGCGACCGGTGCGCCCGTCCGGCACATGATTCACGGCCACTGGCAGTAATCCGCCGCGATTTTCTGCGAACCCGGGGGCCCGGTGATACGTAGTGGCTCAAGAGGAGTTCGCCATGCGACTGGTTTCCGCCATTGTGCTCGCCCTGCTGCTCATCGGCTGCGATCTTGACGACTTCGGCCCTTCGGACCGGTTTAAGGAAGATTTTCACTACACCCTCAAGCCCGTAGAGCGCCTGAGCATCGACAACTTCAACGGCTCCGTGGAGATTGAAGGCTGGGATGAGCCGAATATCGAGGTCACGGGCGTGAAGTACGCCTCCACCGAAGATCTGCTGAAAGACGTGAAGGTGGAAGTGCACGAGATGGGCACTATGACCGAACTGCGGACCGTTCGGCCGAATACATTCCATGGAAACCAGGGAGCGCGCTACCTCATTCGCGCCCCGCGCAAGACGGTGGTGGACCGTGTGGTGTCGAGCAACGGCTCGGTCCGGATTCACGACATGTCCAGTGCCGCGAGAGTCCACACGTCGAACGGGCCGATCCGCATTGAGAATGTTTCGGGCGGCGTGGATGCCGAGACTTCGAATGGTGCAATCGATCTCGATACGGTCTCGGGACGGCTGAACCTGCATACGTCGAACGGCCGGATTCATGGGGAATACATCACTGGCCAGTGCGAGGCGGAGACGTCGAATGGCGCGATCACGCTTCGGTTCAAAGATGCGCCGAGCGGTCCGACTCGCGTGCATACATCGAACGGATCGGTGGAGCTCGCGCTGCTGCAATCGCCGAAGGATGATGTTCGCGCGGAGACGAGCAATGGAGGGATTACCGTCGAACTGCCGGAGCGCACGTCGGCGCATCTGAACGCGCGCACGTCGAGCTCAGTCGATTCGGATTTCGACGTGACCGGCAACGTGACCGAGCGCGAAAAGCATCACCTCGAGGGCAACATCGGATCGGGCGGACCGCTGATTGAGCTGATCACGAATAACGGCGGGATTCATATTCGCAAGGGATCGTCGAACGTGAATTAGGCGGACGCTCCGAGCCGAGCAGAAGCTCGGCTGCCGGGCCCGGCCCCACAGGATCTCAGTGGCGGGCGGATTGTTCTTCGCTGAGGCGGCGATAGTATTCCGAGACGGATTGTTCGTATCCGCTCGGCATCGGGCCCACGCGATCGCCTTTTAGCAGTGACCGTTCCTTCGGCAGCGGGGCTTCGCCGCCGAGGACTTCGATCGAGTGTTCCGTGCTGATCGGTACGTTTTCGCCGTCATAGCGGACGCTGACGTGGTAGCCATCTTCGCGCAGCACGCGGAAGCGAGCGGTGGGCGAGAGCGGGGCCGCGCTGCCTCGCTCGAAAACCAGTTGACCGGCGGTCAGAGGGCGGTCGGTCTGGATTTCCACATTGGCGATCGTGCCGGCGGGCGCGAAGATGTCTCCATCCTCCGTGCGTGCGGGCGAGGAATTTTCGGAATAGGTCACGTGGATTCCGGTGACGGTGGGCAGGTCAACCACGTTCACGTGCGAAACGGGAGAACGGACGCCTTTCGATTCGGCGTAGTAATCCATGGCTTGCGCGACGGCCGGAAGCTGAATCGCGAACACGGAGTCCTCGCCCGCGGGAAGCATGGGGACCGACTGCCACTCGCGATTACCGGCGGGACGAATCCGCAGGGTTGCCGCGCTCGCCGCGAATCCGGAGACGCGCGCCGTAACGGTCCATTCGCCGCCGCGACGGACGGTGTTGCGTCCTGCCTTCAGGTCTACCCGAAACGGCTGCTGGCGGGCCCAGAGAACGCCGGCGTTTCTTTCCGTCAGGACGAGGAAAACAAGCCCGGAAAGCGCGGTCAGCAGCGCGATCGAGCCTGTGGCGAATCGCCGCCCGGAAACCAGTTGTTCCGGCGGAAACGCCGCCGCATTCTGCAGCGCGCCATCGGCCAGCAGCGGCAGAAACGGATCTTCGCGATGACGTCTCTCGCGATCCACGAACGTGATGAGCTGCTGGGAGAAAGCCGGGAAACGCGCCTCAATCCGCCGCGCCGCTCCCGCGCAACTTACGCGCTGCCGTAGAGAAAAACAGCCAGCGATCACCACGCCCGCGATTAACAGCACGCGTTCCGCAAGCAGCGATCCAGGCGATGCAGGAATCCGGCTCATCGTCCACGCAATCCCAATCGTCAGCAGGAGCGCCGCCCCCACCACGAGCACAGCTCCGCACAGCCATTGGTAACGGCGCAGTCTTCGGACGCAGCGATCGAGATATCCCGAGAGTGCGTCAACCGCGTTCATTCAGCGTGCGCGTTCGGTTTGTGATGCGTGTGAACCGGCCGCGTCCAGGCACGCACCGCATGGATTCCGAGAAACAAGTAGGCTCCCGCGACCAGTGAAAGCGGATAATCGAGCCAGTTCGCCTGCGTCGTGCTCAACCCGATCGCCCCTCCAATGATGGTCGGCGCCTCCGCCGCAAAAGCCAGCAGCGCCGCGCGGCCCGGCCGCTGTGCGGACATCCGCAGAATCGCGCCCAGCGCCAGCCCTTCCGGAATTTTATGCAACAGCAGCACCGCGGTCAATGCCTCCGCCTTGCCGTGCGTCGCAGTCATGCCCCAGCCGTCGATGAATGCATGAATCATGGTGGCGAGCACGAGCGGCATGGAAAATCCGTGGCTGTGTGAACAAGAAGGGCAGACCGGCAGGCCGGCGCGGTCAACCGCTTCCAGAAGCGCGTAGCCGCCGGCCGCAACCAGCAGCGAAATTACCCAGCCAATATCCTCCGCTACTTCAGGAAGCAGCCCAAATAAGGCAACCGCCGCGAGAAGTCCGCCGCTGATGGGAACCAGAAAGCGGGCGCGCCGTCCGCCGGAAAACTCAATGCCGGCCACGGCGAACAGCAGGGCCAGAGCTGCCGCCAGGACGGAACGCAAAAAGGAGGGATCGCTCAATTCTTTACTGTAGCGGGTCGCGCTGTGGAACCTGTATACTGAGCCGAATGGCTGCGAGCCTGACAATCCGGCTGGTGGAAGACGTCACGGTGGTGGACGCCACGGGACGCATCGTGATGGGCGACAGCGCCAGCGCTCTGAAGGACCTGCTCCGCCGCCTGACGGATGAGGGCAACCGGAAGATCGTGGTCAATCTTGCAGGGGTCACCTTCATGGATACCGCGGGTATCGGCGAGGTGGTGGGCTGTTACGTTTCCGCATCCCGGCAGGGCACAAAGATCAAGATCTGCGAAGTGACGCGGCGCATTTCGGATCTTCTCCAGGTCACACGCCTCAACACCGTTCTCGATCTTTATCAGTGGGAAGAGGACGCACTCCGGTCATTCCGCCAGGCCCGATAAAATAGAAGCAGATGCAGGGGAGAGGTCTGCTCATCACGACGGTCTGCCTGATGTGGGCAGCCACGGCCTCAGCGCAGGCGCAGGCGCCGGCTGTCCGGATTCGCCCGCCTTCCGTTCTTCCGATTTCCTCGATCACGATCACGGGGAACCAGAAGCTCAAAACGGACGCGATTCTGACCGTTCTCGGCCTGAAGGCGAAAGATCAGGGCAGCACCGCCATTTTCAACGCCGCGCGCGACCGCCTGCTCGATACCGGCTACTTCGACACCATCAGCTACCAGTACCACCAGCAGGATCTCGGATTTGCCGTGACGTTCAACGTTACCGAGATGCAGCAGGTATACCCAATCCGGGTGCAGGGCCTGCCCATCACGCCGGCGGAGATTGGGGAGATTCTGCGCGCGAAAGATCCGCTGTTCAACGGCCTGCTGCCCGGCACGAAAAAGGTGGTGGATCGCGCAGCCGCCGAAGTGCAGGAAGCGCTTGGTAAGACAGATCCGAATATCGGCGTGCGCGCGGAGGTGATTTCAACGGGGCAGGATTACTATGAGGTCGAATTCTCGCCGGCCGGCGGGCTGCCCGTCATCTTCGACATAACATTCGAAGGCAGCTCTGTGCTCAGCTCCGCCGATCTCCACAACGTGATGATCGACCACGCCATCGGCCAGCCCTACAGCGATGAGAATGTGACGGCGCTGCTCGATCGCTGGGTGCGGCCGCTTTTCGAGAAGGAAGGCCACATGCGCGTGCGCTTCCCGCGGATTGTGGGCACGCCCGACACGCACGTGAAGGGCATCAACGTTCGCGTGACTGTGGATGACGGTCCGGTCTTCAAACTGGGCCAGTTGATCGTGCGCGGTCCGGGCGCGGTGGACGGCAAACGCATTCTTAGGATGGCGAACATCCAGTCCAACAGCTCGGCGCCGATCAACGGCGACGACGTGAATAAGGGCGTTGAGAAAATCCAGAGCGTGATGCGCAGCGAAGGGCATCTGGATGCCAAAGTCTCGGTGGACCGCTCGATTCACGATGAGACGAAGATCGTCGATGTCGCCTACGATGTGGATCCAGGGCCTGTCTATACGTTCGGCAAGCTCACGGTGAGCGGCCTGGGGCTCCCCGAGGAGGCCGCCATCCGCAAAATGTGGACCGTGAAGCCGGGTGATGCGTACCCCGGGAACTATCCGAATTATTTTGTGACAGAGGTGAAGAGAGAAGGGCTTTTCGACAACCTGGCCGACATCACCGCAACGCCTTCCATCAATCGCGACACCCGCGTGGTGGATGTGACGCTGAACTTCGTTTCCTCCACTTCCGTGCTGGCTCCGAAACGGCCTCCGCTCTGACCAGATGCTGATCGCCATCACGCGCGAGGTCAGCGCAACTCTCGCTCAATGCGAACTGACGTGGCTCGACCGGCAGCCGATCGATATCAAAAAGGCGCGCGCCGAGCATCATGCGTATGAGCAGTGCCTTCGCGATCTCGGGGCACGCGTCATTTCCCTACCCGCGCTCGATGAGTATCCGGACGCGGTGTTTGTGGAAGATCCGGCGATCGTGCTGGATGAGGTCGCGGTCATCACGACGATGGGTGCGGCGAGCCGCCGCGGCGAGCGCGAAAGCCTGGCGGCGGCGGTGGGACATTACCGGCCGATAATTCGCATGGGGGATCCGGCGCGGCTCGAAGGCGGCGACGTGATGCGGATGGGCCTTCATCTCTACGCCGGACTTTCGGGCCGGACGGATGCGGCGGGCGTTGCGGAACTGGGCGCGGTCCTCGCGCCGTACGGATATCAGGTGCATGGTGTTGAGCTGCGCGGCTGCCTGCATCTGAAATCCGCGTGCTGTGCGCTCGGCGAGGATACGGTGCTGCTGAATCGCGAGTGGGTGGATACTTCGCTGTTCGGCGGCTACCGGCTGATCGACGTGGCGCCGGATGAGCCGGGGGCGGCGAACGCGCTGGCGATCGGGAATACGGTGGTGATGCCCGATGCTTATCCGGCGACCGCGGAGATCCTGCGACGCGAAGGCTTCACCGTCCGCGCACTCGACATGACGGAGCTGATGAAGGCGGAATCCGGCGTCACCTGCTCCAGCCTCCTGTTTGAATTCCGCTGCTAGAGTTGTCTTCCCGGCGGACACGCGACGTCAGTCTCGTTTGAGCTGACGCGATGCTCAGAGATAGCTGAATAACGCGCTGGTTCCACGGCGCTTCACTCCCGCGTACCAGCGGCAAAGCGGATACATCAGGATGACCACGCCGGCCCAGATCAGATAAACACCCGCGAGCCCGAAGCCCCAGCCCGGCGGGCGCAGAAACGGAAATTCGGCGATCGAGCGCGAGGTGAACATCCACCAGACGGCGCCATTCTGCACGGCGCAGATCGCAACCGCGATCAGGTGCATCACGGTGATGTTCACGACGTAATAAAACAACGGCACGCGTCCGAAGATCACGACGGGCGTGAGTCGATGGAATTCGACGCCTTCGATCAGGGCGAGCAGAATCAGCGACGGCCCGAGCGTCATCAACAGGAAATCGAGCGACGGCGGATATTTGGTCGTGTTGAAGAACGAGAGGACCGTGAAGAAGGAAGTCTTCGCCTGGGCCCAGGACGAGGGATCGCCGTAACCGTTGATGGTCCGGATTACGAAAAACAGCGTCGTAGCCCCCGCGCCCAGACGCATCAGAAACTTTCTCCGCCGCGGCGCTTCCCAGAGAGAGACCGGCCCGAGCGCAAAGCCCGCCATCATCACCGCGTACCACGGGATCAGAACGTATGCAAAGAAGAAATTGCGGCCGGGCGCGAATTCCACATTCGCCTGGCGGTAGAGAAAATCCCACCACCAGGTGGAAGGCGCGGGAATGCGTGTAAGCAGGTTATGCCCCGCAATGCTCACCAGCGTTACGGCGACGAACGCGCGCGGTGGAAGCCAGATCGCCCCCGCCAACACAATCATGGACCAGCCCAGAATCCAGAGAACGCCCGCCAGCGTGACCCGGAAATCGAAATTGAATGCCCACCCGAAGCAGCGCGTCAGAACCAGTTCCAGAAAAATCAGCCACACGCCGCGCGACGCGAGAAAACGGCTCAATTCCCCTTTCGTATGTTTTCCGCGCGAATACCACAGATACGCGCCCATGCCCGTCAGCAGTGAGAACACCGGCGCGCAGAAGTGCGTGATCCAGCGCGTGAAGAAGTAGGGAGCGGTGGTGGCCGCGATGTTCGTCGGATTGAAGGCCGCGTTCGTGAACAGGTCGCGGACATGATCGAGCGCCATCACGATCATGACGAGGCCGCGCAGAAAATCGATGGATTGCAGGCGGCTCTTCGTCGGGCTCATTTGGGCAGCGTGTAGTAGGTGTAGGTGTAGCTCCAGGACATTTCCTTGCCTGGCGCGACCGAAATCGCGACGAACGGTTCGATCGCCATCACGCTGCGGATCGACCACAACGCCACGCTCGCGAGCGGCTTATCGCCCACAATGTGGACGCCCACGCCGGCCTTCGGATTCTCCACGCGAATGTCGTAATCTTTCGCGTCCGGCCCGAAGCCTTCGACGGGCATCGCGACCGTTTCGCGATCCTGCAGCGTTTTCAGATAAGTGATGCGCTTCCCTTCCACCGAAGCCATCTGCGGATTCGGCGGGCGGCTGCTCTTCACATCGAACGGAAACGTGAGCGAATAACCGGCGGGCGTTCCCCCCTGATCGAGCGTCAGGAAGTTGTGGTTGTAGAGCTTCGTCTCGATCGGCTTCGATCCGGTGTTCTTCAGCGAATGCGAAATCACCATTTCCGGCTTGCCCTTCACCAGTCGAACTGTCTTGGTGTAGCTGTACCCGTAGCCGGTATCCGGATCGCGCAGATCCTGCGTGAATTCGATCGAATCGCGGTGCTTTTCCACTTCCCACTTGCCGGGCGAGACGATCTCGTACTTCCTGTAAGCGCTGTAAGGCGTCGCGTCGCCGCGGCGAAGAACGCCGACGCCAACCTTGATGAACTTCCCACCGGGCGCGGCGGCATCAAATCCGAGCGGCGTCTGGAATTCGTCGGCTGGCCCCATGGACCCGCTCTCGGAACTCACGACGATATCCGGATCGCGGTATACGAAATCGCGAACCGTGGAATCCTGTTTCGTAAACCAGGGCCCGTAGAAATCGTGGCCGTCGAATTTCAGGCTGGAGATGACGCCCGACCAGTCAAATCTCGTCCCGCGATAGAAGCCGTTCGCCGCATCCGGCAGATAGAGCTTTGCGGTAATCGGTCCGTTCGTAATCGTCGCTTCGGGCGCCGCACTCTGCGCCATGAGACAGGCGCCCGCCACCACCACCGCTATCAAAATCACGGCGTAAATCCGCATCATCACGCTTCTCCGTTCTGAGCAAAATACCGCAGCGACGCGGCCAACGTTTCCGCGGGCGGGGCGCCTTCCGAAATCAATTCACCGCGATACTCAATGTAAGGCACGCCCTGCACGCCGGCTTCACGGGCCATATTCTCGTCGGCGCGAACCCGTTGCGCGAGCGCGGGATCGTCCAGATCCACCTGCACGCCGAACTCCTGCGCAATCGACTCGAGAACCGCGCGATCCCCCACATCCTCGCCGCGGCAGAAGTATCCCGTAAACAGCCGCTCCGCCACCTGATTCTGCACAGCTGTGCCTTGCTCGCGAGCGGCCGCCAGCAGCATGTGGCCGCGAAAGCTGTTCGGCGTGCGCTGCATCAGATCGTGCCGGAATTCGATTCCCGCGCTGAGGCCATTCTCCGCCACGCGCGCATCGAGCTGCTGCGAATATTCCCAGCTCCCGAACTTCGCGACGCGGTAATCGCGGCGGCTGATCCCTTCCGGCGGAATCCCGGGATTCAGCTCGAACGGATGCCAGCGAATCGCGATCTCCCGCCCCAGAATCTTCGCCGCCTGCTCCAGCCGGCGCTTGCCGATGAAGCACCAGGGACAAACGATATCGGACGTGACGTCAACAGTCAGAGGACCCTGCATGGTGATGCCATATTATCCGACTCGCGCACTCCATTGCGAGATACTGACACTATGCGTATTCCAGCGCGGCTGGCGATCGCGCTTTTCCCCGCATTACTTTTTGCGCAGAAGCAGCCTTTCACCACTGACGCTCTGCTGAAAATCCAGCGCATCGGCGACCCGCAGATTTCGCCCGACGGCAGCACTGTCGCCTTCGGCGTCAGCACGCCCGATCTCAGCGCGAACAAAAACGTGAAGTCGATCTGGGTCGTTCCTGCTATGGGCGGCGCGCCGCGCAAACTCACGGATGCGGCCGAACGCCCTCGCTGGGCGCCTGACGGCAAGCTCATCTATTACACCGGTACGCAGAGCGGCACTTCACAGATCTGGAGCATCAACCGGGATGGCTCCGGCGCGACTCAGGTCACGCATCTTTCCACTGAGGCCGCTAACCAGATTGTTTCGCCCGACGGCAAGTATCTTGTCGTCACGAGCGATGTCTATCCCGCCTGCGGCGCTGACGATGCCTGTAACCAGAAGCGCATCGAAGCGGACAAGAACCGCCCCACCGACGCGCGGCTGATCAGGAGCCTGCTCTATCGCCACTGGAAAGACTGGACGGGCGACCGAGTCACCCATCTGATTTCGATTGCGCTCGCGGACGGCAAGGCGGTGGATCTCTCGCCGGGCGAGCGCGTCACTCCACCGTTTTCGCTCGGCGGTCCGGACGATTATGCGATATCGCCGGACAGCGCCGAAGTCGCGTTTTCACAGAACGCCGATCCCGTGCCGGCAACCGGCACGAACAATGAGATCTACATCGAGCCGATCACCGGCGGCGCACCCGTCAAGGTTTCAACAAGCCCCGGCGCCGATAATTCCCCCGCCTACTCGCCCGACGGCAAGTCGCTCGCGTGGCGCACCCAGGCCCGCGCCGGATATGAATCGGACCGCTGGCGCATCGCTGTGATGGATCGCGATTCGAAGCAGATCAGCGTTATCACCGAACAGATTGATCGCCAGGTGAACAGCTTCATCTGGTCCCCGGATTCGAAAAGTATCTTCTTCACCGCAGTCGACCGCGGCATCCAGCCGATTGAGATGATCCCGGCAACCGGCGGCGG
>CAZPZE010000029.1:0-4281 GCA_964590625.1 uncultured Solibacteraceae bacterium | reverse complement strand
CAGGTGGATGTACAGCCACAGGCATTTTTCGGCAAGGTGTCGGGCTGTCCCAGTTACGTGTCGTCCTCGGGCGTGGGCTATTCCCATGCTTCGGGGATTGCGCCGACGTTCATCATTGACTCGCGTAATTAATTGGGCAGGTTGGAGTGCGGCGGTCCTGGCTCTGGCCGGGGCCGCCGTATTGCTTTTTGGGCAGGCGCCTGCCGCTTCGCGGGCCCCGCTGCGCTTCGTGATTCTGGGCGACCGGACTGGTGAGGTCGTGGCCGGGAAATACGAGGCTGTCTGGAAAGCGATTGCGGCGGCGAAGCCGGCCTTCGTCGTCGGCGTTGGCGATTCCATTCAGGGCGGGAACGATGCGGCCGCGGAGAAGGAGTGGACCGGCTTCGAGCGCATTCTGGAGCCGTTCCGGAAAATTCCTTACTTCCCTGTTCCCGGCAATCACGACATTTGGGATGCGGCTTCGGCGAAGCTTTACGTGAAGCATGCCGGTCATCCCCTCGACTATGGCTTCGACGAGGGGCCGCTGCATTTCACGATGCTGGATAACAGCCTGAGCGACAATCTGCAGCCGGCGGAGATGACGTTTCTCGACGAGGATCTGAAGGCACATCAGGAGAAGCCGGTGAAGTTCATCGTGTCGCACCGGCCGTCCTGGCTTCTGAACGCGGTGCTGCACAATGCGAATTTTCCGCTGGCGCAGATGGCGGCGAAGTACGGCGTGAAGTATGTGGTCGCCGGACATGTGCACGAGATGATGCATCTGACGCTCGACGGCGTGGAGTATATTTCCGCGCCGAGCGCGGGCGGACATCTGCGGTCTTCGGAGAAGTATGAAGACGGCTGGTTCTTCGGATACATCGTGGCGACAGTGAAGGGCGCCGATGTTCAGTTCGACGTGCATGAGCTGCCCGCGCCGAATGGCGACGGACGTGTCACGCCGCTTTCGGATTGGGGCATGGTGGGGCTGCTGAAGAAGTAGACACTGATCCTGTAACGGAACGTCGCGACGGCCGAAAAAGCACACTTTCGGTGCGCTGCTTCGGCCGCCCATGAATCGAATGGGTTGTTCCATCCTCTGGAGCCGGACGTCATCGCTTTCGCTTGCCGCCAGCTTTATCAGGCCTGCCTGAAAGTTCTCCCGCCGCTGCTCGCGAGCGGGAGTCCAGTATCACTTGAATCGACGTTTCCTGCGCAGGAAGTTTCCGTCAGTCGGAGGCTAACATGACCGGCTGCAGGCTTCGCGACCGCCGTTTGGTAATCGTCTCAAAACACGGGAAATATAATTCTCAGTTTTGTGAACTGCAAAAGGTTTCATCAGCCGGGCGGCGGAAAGTGCTTCTGAAACACTTTGCGGGTGAGGCCGCCGGGTGATGAAACCGCGCGGTGAGCTAAACTGCCCGCGGATGATTAATTGAAAATCTGCGACATTTTCACGCGCGATACGGAAAAGCCGCCACTCCTGCACCTCTGGATTTCGTTGACAAGGCGCCGAAGATGCTTCTAACATGAGGACCTAAGTCGTATTCGTCCCCGGACAAGGCACCTCATGTTAACCGAAAATCAGGCCAGAGAAATTGTTCGTGACAGCCTCGCAAAGGCATTCGGCGTCCAGCAGCCGATGGCAGAAACGTTGATGGAGACGGCTCTCGGAAATCTTGGCACTCGTGAAAAGCCCGCTGGATTCAAAACCGATCAGTCATCGCTGAACTACCTTTGGGTTACGCTCGCAGGAGATCCGGTTGTAGGTGTTGGGCGGGTGCAGCATTATCTCGATGTGAACACCGTCGCCGGTCTGGCGCCCGATACGAAGATTTCGGCGCTGATCGATTTCGTACGGCAGAAGGCGGTCGGAAAGCTCTGCAGCAATCCCACGGATCCGCACGAGCAGGGGTACCCATACCCGGCCTCCTGTCCGCGATGCGGCTATCCGGTCTGAGACCGACATGCTGGGTACGCTTCTCACCAGCCTCCAGAGTCTCATTTCCGCGAGCTTCGTGGCAGGTGTGTTCCTGCCTTCGCTCGCCTTCTGGTTTGCCAACGCCGCGATCCTCTACGTTCTCAACCCCGGGGTCATGGCGAGCGTTCCGGCCGGCATCGCCGGCAGCGGCGCGCTCGCGACGATCCCGATGGCCGCGGCGCTGATCGGCATCGCGCTGTTCGCCTATGTGCTTTCGGCGATCCTGCCGAATCTGCAGGCCGCGCTCGAGGGCGGAAATTGGCCGGCATGGCTCGATCATTTTCTTGTCCCGGCTCAGATGCGGCGCCTCGAGCAGCTTGACGAACAGGAAGCCGAAAACCGGAAACTTCGCGGCTCGCTCAGAGGGCAGACGCAGGTGGAAGCATGGCAGACGACGCTGCGGACCGCCCGGATTGCGGGCAATGCAGTGGCTGACAATACCTACACGTGGGACAACGCCAGCGCGAAGAGCATACGGCGGCTATCCCGCAGACGGCGCGCGGGACTCCGGGTTCTCCGCGACGATCTCAACAAAGTCCTCACGGAGTTCGCGATCGATCTTCGGCAGAACAACGCCAACGTTGCCGGTCCGCAGGATTACGGCAGCCACCTCGCGCTGAACAGAAATTTCGACTTGCTCTGGAGCCTGACCGAATATGCGGGTGACTATGCCGTGATCGAATATAACCGCCTCAAGACCACGCGCCGGTTTGATTTCGGTTCTGTGCCCCTGGCCCCGACGCGAATGGGGAATGTCGCGAAGAGCGTTCGCCATTACGCGGAGCGGCGGTACAACTTCAATATCGATCTGTTCTGGTCGCGTCTGCAGCTTCCTGTGCAGCGTGACAAGGATTTCGGTCCTCTGCTGCAGGCGGCAAAGACCAAACTCGATTTTCTGGTCTGCAGCTCGGTTTTGACGACGGCCTGGGGCATTGGGTGGGCCCTCTGGGTGGGGCTATGCGGCGGACCGAAGACAGTGTTTCTCCTCGCGGCGGCCGGTGGACCGATTCTGGGCTATCTGTGGTATCGCGTGGCGGTGGCTCACTATCAGACTTTCGCAGATCTGTTGCGCAGTTCGATCGATCTGTTTCGTCTGGACCTGCTCGCGGCAATCCATATTCCGCAGCCGGACGGCGCCCAGCAGGAGCGTGACTTATGGGAAGCGCTCGATGCCCTCACAGGGTTGTTCGAGAATCGCGATCTGCGCTATACGACTCCGAAGTGATGCCGCGTCATGAAGGAATTTTTTCGGAAGCTATGGGACAAGGCTGCTCACCGCTGGCCCGCTCTGGAGAGAGGCCGGCGGCAGCTCAGGGTCATCGCTTCGGATCTGCCCGATCATCGTTTCGCGATCATTGTGCTGATCTATGCAGGGCTCATTTTCGCGGCGGCCTGCGCCGTCGGCGCGGACTTTCCCGGCGTGAATGAATTCTTCCGGGCGCGATCGCCGGAGAGAGCGATGCTTTATCTGAAGTCACAGCAGCCCAATCCCGTCAAGGAGGTCAATAACCATGCCAGTTCCGGTGTGGCGAAAGATAGTCACGGAGCTTCAGGTTCCAAAAAGTGAGTCCGATCAATGGACGGTGGCGATGGAGTATGTGACGCCGGGGAAGATCATGAAGATCGAAGTGATTGTCGATGCGGCGCGGCAGGTGGACCGCGGCGGGCAGCAGCAGGCGATTTCGGGTCAGTGGAAGCCTTTCGAATTTCGCGAGACCTGCAGCGCCGACGGCGATCTCCGCGGCGCCGCGCGCGAGAGCCCGGCGGTGGGAACGCTGCCGGTGACTTCGGCGCCGGCCGGGGCTCTGATCGCGCGCATCGGCGGCAGCACCGCGGATCAGGGAGCCGACACGCCGCCGCAGGGCGGCACACCAAGCCGGATCGTTTTCTCCGTTGGGCGCATGTGCGTATTTACCGCGCCCGCAACGAATACGGGATCGCTGTTCCTGGCAGTGAATGTCGACCCGGCGCGCATGCCCGGCGTGGCCGGATTCCAGGTCGTGAATATCTATGAGGCTATGTAAGTCAGTTCCTGTTGCCATCGAAAAATAATGGAGAGCCTTTATGTCGCCAGCCGCCGATCGGCCGGATCTTACTCCCGGTCTATGCCAGCAAATCGTGATCGATGCAACTCCTTCTCCCGGCCGATTCACCGGCCGCGCGCAGGATCTTTTCCAGCTGGGTGTTGTCGATACGATTCAGAAGCAGGTTCATCAGGCCCGTATCCAATCGGCCCTGGCGAAGATCGGCTTTCAGATCGCGCAGGGCGATGTATCGAGCGGCCCGGGCGTCAGTGTTGGAGATTGTTCTGATTCGGTCCTGGG
>CAZPZE010000028.1:0-2006 GCA_964590625.1 uncultured Solibacteraceae bacterium | reverse complement strand
GGACGTTTACAATTGCGTCGCGCACTCTTAGTTGCGGTTTTCACGGGGATCGTCTGGGGACAGGCCAATCCTCAGGTCGATCCCGAAGCCGAAAAGCTCTACCAGCGCGCCACCACCGCCCTCCAGCAGCTCCCGGCCTATGAGATGGATGTCGAGACCACCCTCGACTCCCCGCGCGACGATTCCGGCTTCGGCTACCACATCCTCGCCACTGTCGCCGTCCGGCAGCCCGACCGCGTCCTGATCTCCGGCACCACCCCGGCCACCGGCCAGACCACCGTCTTCTCGGATGGCCACACCAGCCTCTTCTGGCAGGAAGCCAGCAATATCTACGCGCGGCTCGACGCCGCCATCCCGGCCACCATGCTCCTCCGGCTCACCGACCTCACGCCCGAAGCCGAGCCCACCGCCAAAACCCTGACCGCCGCCAAAATCCTGCGGGACGACACGATCTACATCGATGGCGAACGCTTCGACTGCAAGGTGATCCAGGTCTCCACCGCCGGCTCCCGCGAGCGCACCCTCTGGGTCGATACGAAGACAGGCGTCGCGCTCCGCCAGCAGACAGTCGTTACCGCACCAGGCCAGACGGCCCAGGTCCCGGCCTCTATCGACGTCACCCGCTTCCACCACGGCGCGCGCGCAGCCGCTGCCGGCGATTTCTCGTTCATCGTCCCCGCCGACGCCACCGAAGTCGACTGGCACCAGATGGACCTTGCCGTCACTCACCGTGGCCTGATCGGCCAGCCGCCTCCGCCGCTGCATCTCACTACAATTCACGGCCGTTCAGTCGATCTCGCCCGGCTCCGCGGAAAGCCTGTCCTGCTGCATTTCCAGGCCTCCTGGTGCAAACCCTGCGAAGAATCCGCGCCCGTGCTCGACAGCGTCGCGAAGACGATGGGGAAGGAAGTCCGAATTCTGCGGATCAACGTCGACGACACGCCTGAAAACGCGGCCGACGTTGAAGCCCTCGGCCTCAGAGCCTGGCCTGCCAACATGCTGCTCAGCCGCGACGGAAAAATCCTGACGTTCGAGGCCGGCCGCGCCTCCGAAGCCGCACTCGTTGCCCTGCTCCGCAACGCCGCATCGACCGATCCCGCGCCGCCACCCCAAACCTGGGGCGCAACGGAAAAACGCCGCACCCGCGGCGAAGTCATGCCGCCCGAACTGGTTTATAAAGTCGATCCCGGCTACACGCAGGGAGCGCAGAAAGCGAAGATTTCCGGCACTGTGATGCTGGCGATCCTCATCGGTACCGACGGCAAAGTGAGCGACATCCACGTCCTCGAAAAACTCGAGCCCGGCCTCGACGCCCGGGCCATCACCGCCGTGAGCAAATGGCGTTTCAAGCCCGCCACGCAGGGCGGTACCCCCATAGCTTTCCGCGCCCGCGCCGGCGTCAGCTTCATGGAACGCTGAAAAGTCTGGACGGCGGAGCCCCTGCTCCGCGCCGGGCCCCCGGCCCGGCTCCCCGCCTACAAATTCCTCTTCAAGAACGAAATAATGTGATACCCGGTCAGAAACTTGAACGGCGTCTCCCCCAGCGTGTAATGCCCGCACGGCATCACAATCACCTTGTGGCTCGTTCCGCTCTTCGCAATCCGCCCAATAATATCCCGCGAAAACTCCGGCGGAAACGTCGTGTCATACGTCGCATACAAAAACGACGATCTCTTATCCAGCCGCGCGAACCGCTCCACATAATGCAGCGGACTTAAACAATCCCACACCTGCCGCAACCGGTCCACATCGATCTGATCCTCAATCCCCTGCCGGATATGCTTCGTCGAAAGCCCCTGCCACACCACATCCGCGAAATTCGTCGAGCAATGGTTAAACACATTCACGCGAATCCGCTCATCATGCGAACTCGCCAGAAACCCATAGCACGATCCCAGGCTCGTCCCCACAATTCCCAGATCCTCATACCCCTGCTGCTGCAGCCAGTCATAACAAGACCGGATATCCAGCACCGCCTGCCGCGTCGCATCAATCGTCCGCGCCAC
>CAZPZE010000027.1:0-7369 GCA_964590625.1 uncultured Solibacteraceae bacterium | reverse complement strand
GTCGCGCGAAAGCCCGCCCCTTGCGTGCAGCGCGAGTTCGCCTTCCGTCAGCACCCAGCCCGGAATCAGATAATTCACGCGGATGCGGTCCTTCGCCAGCGCTCCCGCCAGCGTGCGCGTGAGCGACAGCAGTCCGCCCTTAGCCGCCGCGTACGCCACCAGATTCGGTAGCCCCTGAATCCCGTTGAGCGACCCCACGTTCACAATGCTGCCGCCGCCCGCATTCCGCATATACCGCGCCACGAACTTGCAGCAGTAAAACGGGCCCCGCAGATTCACGGCCTGAATCTCGTCCCAGAATTCGGTCGTCGTCTCTTCGAGCGTCGCCCGCGGATACCAGCCCGCATTGTTCACCAGACCGTCAATCCGCCCCGCCGCGCCCGCGGCCTCGTCCATGAGCCGCACGCAGTCGCCTTCGCTCGTCACGTTGGCGAAGACGAATCGGCCGCCGACCTTCCTCGCGGCCGCTTCGCCGGCCTCCCGCTGGATATCCGAGAGCACGACGTGCGCGCCTTCTTCCGCCAGCCGGCGCGCGCACGCGAATCCGATCCCCTGCGCCGCGCCCGTCACCACAATCGTTTTGCCTTCCACTCTTCCTTTTCGCATTCGAAGGAAATGATAGCCTGGAAGCGGGGCTCCCATGAAAACAGACGTTCTGAAAACCGAGATTGCCGAAGTTCTGAAGACGAGCGGTGCTCACGCCGATTTCGAAAAAGCCATCGAAGGATTCCCGCTCGAAGACGCCGGCAAACGCCCGAAAAACGTTCCGTGGTCCGCGTGGCAACTCATCGAGCACATGCGCACCGCGCAGGCCGACATCCTCGAATACGTCTCCACACCCGATTACACCGAAAAGAAGTGGCCCGAAGACTACTGGCCGAAATCGCCCGCCCCGCCTTCGGAAGACGCGTGGGCGAAATCCATCCGCGCCATCCGCCGCGACCGCAAAAAGCTGCTCGCGCTTCTCGATGAGAGCGACCCGCTCAAGCCCATCAAATTCGCGAATAACAAAACACTGCTCCGCGAAATCCTGCTGATCGTCGACCATGATGCCTACCATCTGGGCGAACTCGTGCTTCTGCGCAGGCTTCTCGGCAACTGGAAGTAAAGCTCGCCGAACACGAGAAGCGCCAGCTTCTGATAAAACTGAAGGTTCCGGTTCCACGAACGCGCCGGAGAGAAAGCGAGTTCACATGAAGAAAATCATTTTCACCATCCTGCTTATCAGCGCCTCTTCGCTGCCGACATTCGCCCAGGGAATGCCTCTCCCCGCCGGCATCGGACCCGAAATCAAGGCGATCTACAATTCCGTCAAGACCAATCTCCTCGCCGCTGCCGAGGCCATGCCGGAATCGAACTATGACTTCCGCCCGGTGCCGGAAGAAATGACCTTCGGCGGCTGGGTTGCGCACGTCGCCGATGCCCAGGTCGGCATCTGCTCCACCCTGAACGGTCAGACTCGCCGCGGTGACGCCGCATCCAAAACCAGCAAGGCCGACCTGGTCGCCGCTCTCAAGGCTTCCTTCGATGAGTGCGACAAAGCCTACAACGCCCTGACCGACGCCAACGCCTCAGAGCTGGTCACCTACGGCCGCGGCCAGAATTCCCGCGGCGGACGTCTCGCCTACAACGCCTCGCACGATCAGGAGTGCTACGGCAGCATGGCCGTCTATATGCGCATTAAAGGAATCGTTCCGCCCTCCACCGCTGCCCGTGGCGCCGGCCGCGGAGCCAGCGGGCGCGGAAGATAAACGCGCCGGCCAGCGATTACTGAAACGTCTTCAGCGCCGCGAGCTGTGGGCCGGTTCCATGCGGATCCGGCCCATTCATCGCGGCGTAAAACCGCTCGATGTTATCCCGCAGTTCCGGCGACACGCCGGCAAACTGATTCTTCGCCAGCTTCTTCAGTAACTGGTCGTAAGTCCGGTCCGTCAACGCATACTCGCCCGGACTTACCGGCTTCCCGGTATCCAGATCACGATTCCGCAGCTTCAATCCGTTTGTCCGTATATCCGCGAACGATTGCCGGTCCAGCCGGGCCGCCGCAACGAAACTATCCTCGAACATCTTCTCCGTCGCAGGAGTCGGAACCTTGAACTTCAGCCCGCTCAGCGGCCCGATCTTCGGCAGTATCCGCGTCACGAGCGCGAGGAAACGCGCGAATATCCCAGGCGACCGGTAATCGCGTCCCCACTCCTTCGTATACGCAGCGCGCCGGATGTTATACAGAAACTCCCGGCGCGTGACTCCCGGCTGCTCCTTCAAAATCTCGTCGTGCTTCGACGCCCATGCCGCCTTCGTGACATTGGGAATGAGCGAACTCACCGCGAAGCGGTACGTCCCGAGCGCCAGATCGAGATCGCCGAACACGTCCTTCAGCTTCAGGCCATAGGTATCCTCGAAGCCTCGGCCGAGTAAGTCCTCCGCGACATGAAACCCGATGAAATCGTGATACGCCTTCGGCGCGTAAGTTCCTCGGGCTATCTGCAGCACATCAAACCCGAATTCCGTCTTCAGGTGCGATGAGTGATCGTCCCCATACGTCACCACATTGCCGTACTTCGCCCGCAGCTTCGGATAAAGAAGGGGAACCGACCGGTTGACCGCGATCCGATGTCCATCGACGTCCGCCCCGTAATGCGCCACGGCCCCCAGCGCGAAAGCATATTCATCCAGCGTCTCCGCATCGTTCACCAGAGCCTGCACGAAATCCGCGCTCCGCACGTAATGGGTCAGGTCGCTGAAGAAGTGGCTGCCGAACGGATAGTACCCAAGGTCCTGAATAATGCACCCGCCGTACGCATAGCTGTGCGCCTCAACCAACTCCGCCTCGGTAGCCCGGGGAAACCTCGCCCTCAGTGTCGGAACGAACGCATCTTTCCAGAGGCTATCGACTAAAGCCTCGTGTGTCAGCACCGAATAAGCGTTCGCCCGGCCCGGCGCAAGCGCCACAAGCACGAAAATCGTAGAGAGAGCACAGGAGCGGATTCGCACGTCATCACCACTGTGCTCGAACGTGCAGTTTAGATGCCGTTGTTCAGAAGCGATGGCCAGCGGATTGCACTATTCGACAGCGAGAGGACGATATGCTCCACTGGTCACTCGTATTTCTAATCATTGCACTTATCGCCGGACTGCTGGGCTTCACAGGCATCGCCGGCGCAGCCGTGGGAATCGCGAAGATTCTCTTCTTCATCTTCCTGGTAGTGTGGCTTTTCGCTTTGCTGATGTTCCGCAAAGCGGTTTAGTTTGACCGCAACATCTCGGCGGCGGGCGGATTCGCCATTGGGCGCGAACGCCCGCCTTCAGATATCCCTGTCCGGGCGCGCCTAACGCGCCGAGTCGGTCAGGCTGATTGTATATCCTTTGAGCGGTTTATCGTTGGCGTCCAGAAACCGGGCGCAAAAATCAGTCGCGCCGCCTCCGTTGACGATGACGGCCCGCACGACGTTCGGCCCCTTTTTCAGCGTCAGCCGGCGGGAGATACCGTCATCGATCACGGTTTGACGGTCGTTGTAAATCCCGATTACTTCCTGGCCATTCACCCACCACACGGATGCCGCGTTCGAGCCGATCGCGAGGCGCACATCGTTGATCTCCCGCGGCGAATTGACGACCGTAACAACCCAAAACAATACATCCGATGTCGCCTTGTTCAGCGCGTGCGCGAAGTGGTAAAGATTCAGGTTGTAATTCTTCGTGTCCTCCGCGTGCCACACGAGTTCTTTGCCATCCACCGTCACCTTGTCCCCGTCGTGCGGAAGAACCGTCATCTGGTTGGGGAAATACTCCTTCGTAGCCTCGTCACGCACAATCGCCTGGGTCAGCCCTTTGGAGGGGATTGGCTCGAGAACCATCCATCGCTGGATAAAGCCCTCTGCATCGGGCATCTTTGTGGGCGTGACCGGTTTCGATAAGGTCACGGGCGCAACCTGCGCCAGCGCGATCGAAGCCGCCCCAGTCAGAACAACAATGAACATCCGAAAATAATTCATGGCAATCCTTCGAGGAACGTTACGGCGTCTTCAGTAACCAGCGTTGCTTGTCGCTCGCGGGATCGAACTTCGAGAGCGTCGCGAAACTGCTCCCCACTGCGGAAAGCGCCACAGGTTGCGCGGAATTCGGAATCGCTTTCGGCTCGATGCGCCACGTTCCGTCCGTCAACTCGTCGATCCGCCACAACTGTTCCGGCGCGCCCGTAAACTTCGGTAGCACCACCAGCTCGGAATCCGCTGTAGCGGCCAGAGTGCGGTCAGTTCCCGCAATGCCGATCCGGAAATACGGCGAGCCCGGATATCCACCGGCATTCGGTGCCGGCGTGATCGACCACTTCTGCTGCGCCTGCAGCATGTAGTTCCCAAGCCGGGCGTCGATATTACCCGCCGGCCAGTTCGCCGAAACCTGCGCTGCCTCCTGCGGCGGGATCACGCCTCCGGTGCCTCCGAACAGCCCCCGTCCACCGCCGCCGCGCGCCGGTCCGCCAGCGCCCTGTGGACCAGACGCGCCGAACGCTCCGCGCCCCGGCCCGCGTCCGCTCGGCCCTCGTCCTCCCGGGCCTCTTCCCCCGAAGCCGCCTCTCCCGCGGGGACCGCCGACCGGCACCCCTTCCACGGCAAGTTCCAGCGCGGTGCCGGTGCGTACAGACTCGATTTCGTAAGTGCCTTCCTTCAGATTTTCGCCGGCCGTCGGCCAGCCATCCTTCCAGAGAAGCGGACGAATATCCAGCACGCTCGCCCCGCCACGGTCCAGATCCGCTTCCCAGTGCATGGAGAACTTCTGTACACCCTCGCCCAGATCCATCAGCCCGAAATGCCCTGGCCCGACCGTCCTCCCGCCGGAGCCGATCAGCAGTTTGCCGCCGCCCTGGATCATGTCGACGCCCATGTTGTCCAGGAACGGACCGGTCACCTTCCTGGCCCGCCCCATCCGGATGTTGTACCCGGAATCGGCGCCCCGGCAGCAACTGCCGTGCGTGAGCAGCAGGTAATACCAGCCGTCGTGATAAATCATGTCGGACGCTTCGCCGTTGATCGCGATGTTATGCGGCGGTTCGTTCGGATTGAGGCGTTTCCCCGTCTTCGGATCGAGTTCCACCAGACGGATGTAGCCGAAATACGAGCCATAAGTGAGCCACAACCGGTGATCGTTCGGGTCTCGAAACACGCCGGGATCAATGGCATTCGAATCTTCCACACCGTCGGAAGAGGCCACCACGCCGCCCTCCTCCCACTTGTAGTCAGGCGAAGCCGGATCGAGAGTCTTGCTCCAGATCATATTGACCGCGGCTTTCGGCTGCGCCCCGATGTTCGCCGCCACATACATGTAATACCGGTCTCCGATGTGAATCACATCCGGCGCCAGTCCTCGCCGCGGCGGCGCAGTGCCGGCGCGCCACGTCCACCCGTCGTCTGAAACCAGCGAGCCGCCTCCCGTGCCGTAGACGTAATACTTGCCGTCACACTGAATGATCGTCGACGGATCGTGGATGCCGATCTGCCCATCGAGCGCGAGGCCGATCGACACGGCGGCGAAAAACGATACGCAAAGCGCGGATCGCCACATCATCGTCATTGCAAAATCTCCCTACTGCCGGATGCCATTGGGTGTGAACTCTTCGCCTTTCACCAGAAGATTGAGAATCTCTCTCTGCCGCGCGGGACAGGCGCGTCCTTTATCCGGAGTCATGTTGTCGTGCTCGGATTCGATCATCGGCAGTGGCTCCTTCGGCCCGGGAATCTGATTGAGCGCAGTCCACACGCCCGCTGGCGGCGATGTCGTATCGATATAACCCATGCCCGCCATCACGGGAGCCTTGATCCGCGAAGCGAAATTCACCGTATCGAAGTAGAGCGCCGTTTTCATCACGTCCGGATTGTCCGAAGGCCAGTTCGGGTACCCCGCCTTGCGGCCATGCAGATCCGCATTGGTATCCGCGCCCGCCGGTACGCACACCAGCACAGCGCTCACCTTTTCCGGACGGAGCCCCGCCAGCACGAGACTCTGCTGCCCCCCCATGCTGCCGCCCATTAACACCAGCGTCTTGCCGTCCCAGTCGTTGCGCGTCAGCAGATAATCGAGCACCCGCGAATCGCGCAGATACATGTCGAGGAAATACGACTTCTCCCGGTCCGTGTTGCCCACCGCCTGATATGCGCGCGGAATGTTGCCGGAAGGGTCGGTCGGCAGCTTATCGTGCGAGTCGACGTCGATCGAGAGCCATCCCTCCGCGGCGCGCTGCGCAATGGGCCGCGGATTCAGCGCGTACACCCCGGCATACTGCAGTTGAATCACGGCCGGAAATTTGCCTTCTTTCGCCGGCTTCGCAATCCATCCATGCGCTTTCGAGCCAAGCGCATCCATCTCGAACATGTTGAGTTCAACACCCGCTGCTTCGGTTTGAGTTGGCGTCAGTACCGCGTTGATCGGAACTTTGGACTGCGCCTCCAGCTTTCCCGCCCAGAACGAATCGAAGTCGCTGGGCCGCGGCGTCGAGAGCCCGAGTTTCTCCGGTTCCACTGCCGCCCCAACCGCATAGAGCCCTGTGTTGCGCCCCGTGTTGCCGCCGGTAAATTTCGATGCGCCGTCCGCTGCCGGCTCGCCCGAAAGATTCGCGTACGCCTCCACCGCGACATAAATCATCTCAGGTTGATCGGCCGTGATCTCAATCGTGTCCTTGCCGGACGAGAGATCCAGCTTGCCTTCCTTCAGGATCACCGCGTTGTTCCGCCGGATCGTCCACTTGTATGCGTACGTCGGAGTTACCGGGCCCGGCGTAACAGTCCACCCCACCGTCTCGCCGGCTTTGTACATGTCGTTCGTGTGATAGGGCGCGAAAGTGAGTTGCTGTGCAATCGGCGTGCGTTGCGCAAAGGCAATCGCCGGAACCAGCAACAGGACCAGATTTCGAATCACAGACATCCTCCCCTTACTGTGCGCCCCGCCCGCGCCCGCGTCCGCCCGGCCCGACTTCAATGTCGTCGACATGCTTGCTCATGTCTTTCGCGACGCCGACGATCATGAACTCCAGCGGCTCACTCCCCGTGTTCTCGAACGAATGCACTTCGCTGAGCTGGATCGGGATTGCGTCGCCTTCTTTGATCGCCGCCGTTTCCGCTCCTCCGCGGCCCCCGCCAATCGACGCAGTCCCCGAGCCCTTCATCACGTAATAGAACTCCGCAACTTCGCGATGCATGTGGGGTCCAACCGACGCGCCCGGCGCGAGCACCAGGTGATCCACATAAGCCCACGACGTCGAGAATACGGTCGGATCCAGCACGCGCCGGTACTGTGCCGTGCCCTTTCCGCCATCCATGGCGTTCACCGGACGCAGCAGCGAGCGGTCGAGCCGCATCGAAATAAACTGCGGGAT
>CAZPZE010000026.1:0-2748 GCA_964590625.1 uncultured Solibacteraceae bacterium | reverse complement strand
CTGTTTCGCTCTCATCGCCGCTCGAATTCTCGGTGAAGCTGAAGCGGCAATCGAAGGCGCTCGAACACATCTCGTGGCTGTGGACGGCGGAAGTGGGCGCGTCCGGCCGCGGCTATCGCGTGATTGGGACGACTCAGGGCGGAGCGTTCCGGCTTCCACCCGATATGTCCGACAACTATCCGGCGGGACTGCACATCCGCATCTTCGCGATGAATGGACTCGGCAAGGTCTATTCGCTCGACCGCAATTACGAGCTGAGAAAGTAATGCTGACGCTAGCGGTGGATACAGCCGGCGAGATCGGCAGTATTGCGCTCGCAGAGGATGATCGGCTGCTGGGGCAGGTGCGTCTCGAATCTCCGGGCGGATTTGGGCAGACACTTTTCGGCGAACTGGAGACGCTGCTGGCACGGTGCGGCGTTCGGCTGGCGGATATCGGACTCTACGCCGCGGGATGCGGACCCGGATCGTTCACCGGCGTGCGGATCGGGCTGGCTGCCGTGAAGGGGCTCGCGGAAGTGACAGGGAAGCCCGCGCTCGGGATTTCGAATCTGGCGGCGCTGGCGGCTGGTGGCAGCGCGGAGTTGCGGGCAGCGGTGATCGATGCGCGCCGCGGTGAGGTCTATGCGGCAGTGTTCGATCGTGCGGGGAGGGAAGTGATTCCGCCCGCGGTACTGCGGCTGGCCGATTTCGTGGAGTGGGTGGGAGACAGGCCGGTCGAGTGGGTGACGATGGGATTCGATATCGGCCGGGCTGCGACTGTCGCGGCGGCGGAACTCGCCGGGATGATGACGAAGCTTGCGATCGAACGCTATCGATCCGGCGCGCCGAGTGATCCCGCGGCGATGGAGGCCGAGTATGTCCGCCGGCCCGATATTAACGCGGCATTTTGATCGTCATCAGGACGAGATTGCCGTCCGTGGCCGTGAACTGGTGCGGTGTGCCCTGCGGCACGACGAGAAAATCGCCCTTCGCAACGTTGCGCGATTCGCCGCCTTCGATCTTCGTGCCGTTCATCTTGCCGCCGGTGAGGATTGTGCCGGCGCCCTGGATCACGTACATCATCTCGGCGTCTTTATCGTGGACCGCCGCGTTTCCGCCGGTCGGGCGATACTCCAGGTTCGCCGAATACGGCGCGAACTGCAGGATCTTTTCGAGCACGATCGCCTGACCCTCTTTGTGTTCGCTCTTCGCCTTCGCGATCAGCGCCTGCACATCGGCGGAGGAAGCGAAAGTTTTGAGATCCATCGCCGCAGGCTGCTGGGCGGGGAGAAGCGCGGCGACTGACGCGAGAAGGAGAGGGGCGGCGAAAGCTTTCATATAGACCTCAGAATAACCGTTCCGGCGCGCGATTGCGTAGAATCAAATTATCCCGATGGATCTTTCCGGCGTTATCGTTAAGGAGTCCGAGATTCTCGGCGGTGCACCGGTGTTTCGCGGTACGCGGGTGCCGTTCCGGGCTCTTCCTGATTATCTGGAAGGCGGCCTGACTCTGCGTGATTTCCTCGAGGACTTCCCAACTGTATCGGAGAGTGACGCGGTGGGCGCTCTGGAGTTTGCCAGGACGCTCCTTGTTGGTCAGTTGGGATGAGGATCCTTCTGGACGAATGTGTCCCTCGGCGTTTCCGGTTCGCATCACGAGGCCATCACTGCCTGACGGCCGTCCGATGCCGGATTTGCCGGGAGGCGCAACGGCCGTCTGTTACAACTCGCCGAGGAAGCTGGATTTGACGTATTTCTGACTATCGACCAGGGAATCGCGTACCAACAGAATCTCAGCGGCTATCGGATCTCAGTACTGATCCTCGTTCACTCGCTCGAATCTTCTATCGGATCTCCTGCCGCTTGCGGAGAAATGTCTTGTCGCGCTGGAAACATTGACGCAGGGAACCCTGTTGCGGATCGGCGAGCAGCCCGCATCGTAGCCCGTGGTCTGTTAGCCTGACGTTGAGCCAATGGCCAAAATCGCCAGAGAGATTCGTCTTTCCGGCGTCTTCCCGGCTGCGATCACTCCGCACCATCCGAAGACGCACGAGGCTGACTACGCGGGCGCGCTTGAGTTGGTCGATTTCCTGACCAACGCGGGCGTCGACGGCATCTGCATCTTCGGCTCGACCGGCGAATTCATCAACTATTCCTTCGCCGAACGCCACCGGCTCCTGTCACTCGCGGTGAAGCGCAGCCGCGTTCCCGTGATCGCCGGCGTTTCGCACTCGACCATCTCCGGCGCCCTTCAGCTTGCCGACGACGCCGTCCAGGCCGGCGCCGACGCCCTCATGCTCATGCCGCCCTACTTCTTCCGCTACGGCCAGAGCGACGTCGAAGAGTTCTATCGCACCTTCGCCCGCGAAGCGAGCGATGCCGTGCCGATCCTCCTCTACAACATCCCCAGCTTCACCACGGGAATTGAGTTCGAGACCGTCCTGCGCCTCTTTGAAACGGGCCGCTTCGCCGGTATCAAGGATTCGAGCGGCGACTGGGCTTACTTCGAACGGCTCCTCGCCCTGAAACGCGAGCTGCCCTTTGCGCTGTTCGGCGGCCCGGAGCTCCTGGTCGGCCGGGCGCTCCACGCCGGTGCCGACGGCATTATCTCCGGCTGCGCCTGCGCGATACCGGAGTTGGTGGTTCAGTTGGCCCGAGCGGTGGCCGCCGGGGATCGTGAGCGCGCGGACCGACTGGACGCCCGTCTGATCGAGTTCGCCACCCGTGTCGCCCAATTTCCCTGGCCGGTGGCGATCCGGCGTGCGGT
>CAZPZE010000025.1:0-3155 GCA_964590625.1 uncultured Solibacteraceae bacterium | reverse complement strand
CCCCGATTTGCTGCCGCACGTTTCCGTGAAGCGCATTAAAGAAGATATGGGCGCGGATGCGGTCAAGATCCTCCTTTACTACGCGCCGAACGATACGCAGGCGATCAACGATCTGAAGGGCGCGTTCATCGAGCGCGTGGGTGCGGAGTGCCAGGCGTACGATATTCCGTTCTTCTGCGAATTCATCGTTTATGACGCCAACGGCATGGACGAGAAGAGCCTCGAATTCGCGAAGCTGAAGCCGGGCTGGGTGACGGCGGCGATGAAGGAATTCTCGCAGGACAAATACAAGATCGACGTGCTGAAGGTGGAAGTGCCGATCAATCCGGTTTACGTTGAGGGCAGCGTGGTGTTCAAGGGCGAGGCGGCTTACACGCGCAAGGAAGCGCTCGATCACTTCCGGCGCGCGGCTGACGTGGCGACCAAGCCGTTCATCTATCTGAGCGCGGGCGTCGCGAACAATGTCTTCATCGAGAACCTGACGATGGCGGCGGAGAGCGGCACGGATTACTCCGGCGTGCTGTGCGGCCGGGCGACGTGGCAGGACGGTATCAAGATCTACGGTCAGAATGGCGTGAAGGCACTGGAAGACTGGCTCAACGATCAGGGTCTGAAGAATCTGAACGCGGTCAACGAGGCCATCAAGACGGCGAAGCCGTGGTACAAAAAGGCCGGCGTGGCGGTCGCGTAGTCCCGTGACTCCAGCCGTGGCACGCGACGTTTCTGTTCCTCTCAGCAGTAACAAGAACCTCCGCAAGTGGGTGGAGAAGATGGCTGCGCTGACGCAGCCGTCTTCCATCCACTGGGTGGACGGCTCTCAGGCCGAATACGACCAGCTGTGTGCGCAGATGGTCGCGGGCGGCACATTCATCAAGCTCAATCAGAATCTTTGGCCGGGGTGCTATTACGCGCGGTCGGACGCGAGCGACGTGGCGCGCGTCGAGGACAGGACGTTCATCTGCTCGCTTTCGAAGGATGCGGCTGGTCCGACGAATAACTGGTTTCCTCCGTTTGAGATGCGGCGGAAACTGAAAGATTTGTTTAACGGCAGTATGCGGGGTCGGACGATGTATGTTCTCCCGTTCAGCATGGGGCCGGTAGGGGCGCCGATGTCGCAGATTGGCGTACAACTGACGGACTCGCCGTATGTTGTGGTGAGCATGCGGATCATGGCGCGGATCGGGCTGCCGGTGATCGCGGAGATCGACCGGGATTCGAAGCGGGTGGTGCCGTGCATGCACACGGTGGGCGCGCCGCTCGAGCCGGGGAAGAAAGATGTGCCCTGGCCGTGCAACAAGGAAAAGTACATTGTGCACTTCCCGGAGACGCGCGAAATCTGGTCGTACGGGTCGGGGTACGGCGGGAATGCGCTGCTGGGGAAGAAGTGCTTCGCGCTGCGGATTGCGTCGAACATCGCGCGCGATGAGGGCTGGCTGGCCGAGCATATGCTGATTCTCGGGGTGGAGAATCCCGAGGGTGAGAAGACGTATGTGGCGGCGGCGTTCCCGAGCGCGTGCGGGAAGACGAATTTCGCGATGATGATTCCGCCGGCGAAGATGCGCGGGTGGAGCGTGTCGACGGTGGGGGATGATATCGCGTGGATCTGGCCGGATGAGCAGGGCCGGCTGCGCGGGATGAATCCGGAGGCGGGGTTCTTTGGGGTGGCGCCGGGGACGTCGGCGGAGACGAATCCGAACGCGATGGCTTCGCTTTCGCGGAATACGATTTTCACGAACGTGGCGCTGACGCCGGATGGCGGCGTGTGGTGGGAAGGGATGACGAAGCAGCCGCCCGCCGAGTGTCTGGACTGGCAGGGGAACAAGTGGACACCGGAGATCGCGAAGGAGACGGGGGCGAAGGCGGCGCATCCGAATTCGAGATTCACGGCTCCGGCGTCGCAGTGTCCGACGATTGATGCGGAGTGGGAATCGCCGAACGGGGTACCGATCAGCGCGATTGTGTTTGGTGGGCGGCGGGCGACGACGATGCCGCTGGTGTTCCAGGCGTTCAACTGGAGCGCGGGCGTTTATGTCGGGGCGACGATGGGGTCGGAGACGACTGCCGCGGCGGCGGGTGCGGTGGGGAAGGTGCGCCGCGATCCGATGGCGATGCTGCCATTCTGCGGATATCACATGGGCGATTATTTCCGGCACTGGCTGAAAGTGCAGCGGTCACTCAGCGAGACGCCGCGCATTTTCCATGTGAACTGGTTCCGGAAAGACAAGGACGGGAATTTCATCTGGCCCGGGTTCCGCGAGAACATGCGTGTGCTGCGGTGGATTGTGGATCGCGCGAAGGGGCGCGCGGTGGGGAAGGAAACGCCGATCGGGTGGATGCCGCATTATGAGGACATCGACTGGCGTGGGCTGCCGTTTCCGCGGGAGAAGTTCGAGGAACTGCAGGCTTTCGAACGGATGGCGTGGCGGAGTGAGGTGATCAGCCACGATGAGTTGTTCATCGATCTGCACGATCATTTGCCGCCGGAGATTGTGTACGAGCGGGAATTGCTGATTTGCCGGATGTGAAGAAACCTTTGTCTGCGCTGCTGTCGCAGGCGTTTGTTGCGTTCACCATCGAATTCGATAACGAGTTTGAACATTTGGTTCCGCATCGCACAACGCGATTTGGCGGTTCGGAGCCGTGGCTTGTCTCGATGGTGATGTGGCGGAGTTAGAGGGCCGGGGAAGGATTTCCTCGACACTCAAGTCGCGTGTCCGGGTTAGCGCTGGAAGAAGTGGGCTTTGTCGATGGCGGGATCGACGGCGACGTCGAAGAAGCCGACCATCATCTCCTGCCAGGTTTGATCGCCCCAGGTGACTTCGGCTGTTGGATCCGGGTTGTGGGGATTGTTGCGGGAGTTGTCAAAGATGGCGACGGCCTGCAGCGTCGTGCCGGCTTTCAGGAGACGGGGCTGGGCGAGCCGATACGAAAGCTGCCAGTAGAAGTTATAGTTCACGCGCAGGAGCGGCTCGATGTCGGTCGGCGAGTGGACGATGTTGTATTCGAATTCCTTGCCGCGCAGATGCAGATGCGGGAAGAAGCTCAGCAGCAGGGCGTCGTTCGGGATGGTGCCGCGGGCTTCGACGCGATAAGAGGGATCGCCGGGCGGGATCGTGAAGTGGCTGTTGGTGAGCTGCAGGGTGAGCACGCGCTTC
>CAZPZE010000024.1:0-5818 GCA_964590625.1 uncultured Solibacteraceae bacterium | reverse complement strand
GCCTCGGGCGTGGGCGGCGGGTTGAACGATGCTCCGTCATCCGCATTCCATCCGAGAATCACCGGCACGTCATTCTGCTGGCCGCTCGCAAAAATTTCCGCGACGCTCTTCGGCAGCACATATCCGTCCACAATAGGGCCGCCGCGGCCTCCGCCATTCTGAATCACGTCCGCCGGCTTCGCTCTCATCTCCGCCAGATTTGCGGCGCCGAGTTTCTGCTGGAACTGCACGCCATTGGCTTCACCCTGCTGCAGCGATTGGTTGCTGTTGAACACGCCGCCGCTTTCCGCAATCGCCCGCGTGAACAGGCCCTTCGTGAGCGGCGACGCCACCAGGTAGTTCACGGAAAACGCACCCGCCGATTGCCCCGCAATCGTCACATTGGCCGCGTCGCCACCGAACGCCGCAATGTTCGCCTTCACCCACTGCAGCGCGGCGACCTGATCGAGCAGGCCGTAATTGCCGGACGCGTTACGGCCGGATTCCTTCGTCAGCTCCGGATGGGCCATAAAACCGAAAATACCGACGCGATAATTGATCACCACCACCACGAGGCCCTTTGATGCCAGTCCCTCGCCGTCATACACCGGGACGCTCGCGCCGCCCGAATTGAAACCGCCGCCGTAGATCCACACGAATACCGGGCGCTTCTCGCTCGGCCGCGCCGCGCCAGTCCACACATTGAGATAGAGGCAGTCTTCGCGGGATCCGCCTTCCATCGCATCCTTCGCGATGAATTCCGCGCTCCACGGACCGAACGCGCCGCTCTTCCTCTGCATACAGTCGTGCTCAAAATGATCCGCCGCGCGGACGCCCTGCCAGGCGGCGGGTGGCTGCGGAGCGCGCCAGCGCAGATCGCCTACGGGCGGCGCAGCGAACGGAATACCTTTGAACGAAGCGACGCCGTTATGGATCACGCCGCGCAGTTTTCCGTCTTTCACCTGCGCGGTATCGAAAGCCCCATGCGCGGTGGACGCGGCAAGAAGCGCGAGTAATGCAAAATTTGTGGATCGCATAGTTGGCAGAATTGATTTTATGAAATCTCGGGCGCGGTAACCGGGGGCACCGCGCCCGCCGGTTCGCCGAGCGGGTCGAATGCTCGCGCGCCAGGTCTCCCCACCCCCTGGGGTGACCGTCCGGAAACTTGCAGTTTTCCATGTTATTCCCGTACGACCTGTTTCCGCAACCAGAAATATTGCGAGTCATGCCGGAAAGATTCCAATCAGCACCGCCACCGCCGTCATCACGAGCGAAGTGGCCAGCAGGTAGCGAAATGCGAATTTCTGATGCTCGCGGAAATCCAGGCCCGCGAGGCCGACCAGAAGAAACGGCGCGGGCGTCAGCGGGCTCACCGGAAATCCGGTGGTGTGCAGGCCGAGCATCGCTGCCTGCGCCATCTGCAGCGGCGGAACACCGAGCTTTGACGCGGTCTGCGTGAGGACCGGGAGCACGCCGAAGTAGAACGAATCCGGATCGAACACCACGCTGAGCGGCATCGAGAGGAGGCCGGTGAGCAGCGGGAGATGCCGCGCGGCGCCAGCGGGCACAATCGTGACCGCCGATTTCGCCATCGCGTCCAGCATCCCGGAATCTTTCATGATTCCCGTGAACGCGCCCGCCGCAAACAGAATGCCCGCCATCATCAGCGCCGCCTTCGCGTGCGCGGCGATGCGCTCGCCCTGTTCCTCGAGGCCGGGATAATTCACCTGCAGCGCGATCACCACCCCCACCATGAACACCGGCGCGGGATCGAGATGAAGCCCGATCATCGCGGCGATCAGAGCAAGCGTCAGCATGAGGTTGAAAGCGAACCGCGACGGCCGCCGAAGGCGCTCGCGCGAAGCGTCGGTTGCCCGTTCGAAAGCCACGCCCTTCACGCTGCGCCGGTCGATTCCCAGCCGCCGCGCTTCGTTCTTTCCCATCCACCAGGCAGTCGCGAATACAAAAAGAATTCCCGCCGCCTGCACGGGAATCAGCGGGTCGAAAATCGTCGCGACCGGGATGTGCAGCGATGCCGAGGCGCGGATCATCGGGCCCGTCCACGGAAGAAAGTTCACCCCCGCGGCGAGCGAGGCGGCCGCTGCGAGAATGCGCCGGCTCATCCCGAGCCGTTCGTAGAGCGGCAGCATCACAGGGACCGTGACGAGAAACGTCACCGCGCCCGAGCCATCCAGATGCACCAGCAGCGCGAGCAAAGCCGTGCCCATCACGATGCGTACCGGATCTCCGCCCACCGCGCGTAGAATACGGTCGATGATCGGGTCGAGCATGCCAGCGTCCGTCATCACGCCGAAGTAGAGGATGGCGAAAATGAACATCCCTGCCACGCCGGCGACGCCCTGAATGCCGTGCACCATGAACGCGCCGGTTTTAACGCCGAATCCGCCGATGATGGCGGCCACTACCGGCACGGCGATCAGCGCTGCGAGTGGCGTCAGAACGCGGAAGAGGATCAGAGCCAGCAGCAGGAGAATCGTGGCGAAGCCGAGTGCGGCAAGCATGAACGGTTTATGTTATCGGTTCGAAGATGACGCCCCGCGCCGCCAGATCGTCGAGCCTGGAATCCGCCAGATCGAAAAAGTTGCGGAGCGCGTCCCGCGTGTGCTCGCCCAGCAGCGGTGCAGGCGACGATGGGCCGCCTGGCGTCTCCGAAAGTTTTACCGGCGTTCCGGTCACGCGATGCTTGCCGGCAGTGGGATGATCGAGCGTCGGGAACATCCGCCGCACCTCGCATTGCGGATGCGAAGCCACTTCCTCGAAGTTGCGCACGAGCGATGCAGGGATCCCGGCGGATTGCAGCCGCGCCAGCCATTCGGCGCCGGTGGCGGTGGCGAACGCCGCTTCGAGCAGAGCTTTCAGGGCGACGCGATTGGCGATGCGCAGCGCGTTGGTCGCATAGTCGGGATACGCAGCCAGCTCCGGCTTTCCGATCACGCCGCAGAACGTCGCCCACAGCTTCTCGCTGCCAATCGCGATCGCGATCGCGCGGTCCCGCGTGTGGAACACTTCATACGGCACGACGGTCGGAAACGCCGTTCCCATCGGCTTTGGAATCACGCCCGAACCGAGGAAGCTCATGTAATTCGAGCTCATGGTCGAGATCATGCTGTCGAGCATCGAAACATCCACGTACTGCCCGCGCCCCGTGCTCTCCCGCGCGCGCAGAGCGAGCAGAATACCGATCACCGCAAACAGGCCCGCCGTCGCATCCGTCACACCGTAGCCGCAGCGCACGGATTCGCCGTCTTCCGTGCCGGTGATGCTGAGCAAACCGCTGGAGCTCTGCACGACCAGATCCATCGCGGCTTCGTCGCGCGACGGCCCGTTCTGGCCATATCCGGAAATCGAGCAATAGATCAGGCGCGGATTACGCGCGCGCAGCGCTTCGTAGCCAAGCCCCAGCCGGTCCATCGCGCCCGGCCGGAAGTTCTCCACGAGAACATCCATCTTCTCCACAAGCCGCAGGCAAAGCTCCAGCCCTTCCGGCTCTTTGAGGTTGATCGAAATCCCGAGTTTGCCGCGATTGAGTCCGAGAAACACATGGGCTTCCCCGCCCGAAAACGGCGGACCCCAGCCCCGGCTCATATCGCCTTCACGCGCCTCGAGCTTATAGACTTCGGCCCCGTAATCGCCGAGCAGCAGCGTGCAGTAAGGCCCGGCGAGGGCGTGAGAAAAATCGAGAACGCGAATTCCCTGCAAAGCGGAAGTGGAGAGCATGCTATTTCAGAACGTTGCTGGCTTCGGCCTGGCTCACGAGGCGGTCGGCGTCTTCCTGAACGAGAAAGCGCTCTTTGACGAGCTGCTGCGCGGCGGCCTTTACCTTCGCCACATAGTTCTCGTGCGTGCCATAGCGCTCCTCGATCGACGGCCGCGGATCGCCGCTCGCTTCGCGCTCCGCCTTGGTGCGCGGAAACGGAATCATGCCGCCGGCAAACCCGCAGCCACGGCCTTTCAGATAGCCGGACGCCGTCACGTTCCAGCCGAGATACGTCGCAAGCGGCGCCTGATGCAGCACGCTCGGAATACCGCCGATTTCGTTTCCATCCGCATCGGTCTTTGGAACCAGCATCGGAATCACGCGCCGGATCACCGGCGGCATCATCGAAATGACGCCGGAAAGATCGTTGTACTGAAAGCTCTTGCCGAAATCGTATTCGTAAAAGGTGTTGATCAGATTGTCCGGCAGTGGATAGCCCGGAATCGCCGGAAAGCCCATCGCCTCGTGCTGTGGCGGCACCAGCTCGCGGCGGTCGAGACGCGGATAGCGGCTCTCCGGCGGCGCGATATTCTTCACTACCCAATCGATCAGCGCGCGCCGCAGAGCGCGCATCGATTCCGCCGTGGAATTGGGATTGTCGGGCAGCGCGCAGCCGCGCCCGCCGCCGGAATTCGGCGCGACCACCTGAAATCCGCCGCGTCCGCCGCCGTGCGTCACACCTGGAAAATAGTAGCGGCGCACATTCGCGGGCAGCGGAATATCGGCTTCGGCCCGCGTTCCGACAAGCCCTGGCGACATGCGCAGGCCCCAGAATTCGGTGGCGCCAAACGTCTCCACGATCTTCGGACAGGTCTTCGTCGCGAGGCAGCGGTCGAGCAGGCCGGCAGTCGTGCGCCCACGCTCCTGATCGCGGTAATCGCTCCACCACAGCACGCCTTCGCTGCCGGGCTCATACAGACTCCCCGCGCCGCCCGGAACCGCGAAGCGGAAATTCAGCGGATTCTGCCGTGCCGCGATGTTGGGATTCGCCCCGTCCCATACGATGTGCTTCTCTTCATCCTGATTGAAGCCGAGGTTGATAAACGTCTTGATGAAATTGCCGGATTGCGACGTGCCGAATGCGATCGAATGATGGATTTTCGCGCCGAGCGGATTGGCCGTGCCTGCATCATCCTTCGCGGCGTAGCGGAGGAACGAAACGATGTCGCGCGTCGCCGCCGCGCCGATCGCCAGAACCAGCGGATCTTTCGCGGTATAAACCACGCGGTACATCTGATCCGCCTGGAATCCGCCTTTCAGGCAAATCTTCGTGGGATCGGGCGTGCCGGGGAACGGCGTTTTCGAACACTCCGCGAATGCCCAATCGCTCGCGCGGATCGGAATGACTTCGCCATCTTCGGAAGCCTGGCGTGTGAGACGCGCCTTCGACGTATCGAGCGTTTCCGGCCGCTGATAGTGCAGCCCCGCGAACCCACTCTCGAGCGATGCGGTCGAACTGCCCTGGGGAAGGTTCATCAGACTCATCAGCACAGGACCGGTGATTGGAGATCCGTCAGCGTTCTTCGCAACCGGCACCATGATGGTTTCGAGCCCTGGCCGCGGCGTGAGATCGCCCTGCCAGCCGCTGCTCAGCATCGCATCGCCTTCGTTCTGTTCGTCTTCCGAAAGGCGCGCATTCAGCGGTGAATTCCCACGGTTGGGAACTTCATAGAGCAGAACGCCGCTGCGCTTCGCGGGGTCTGTGGGGAACAGCAGCGTGAACGTGGCGGAGTATTCGACCTTGCCGTGTGCGTTGCGGGGCGCGAATTGCAGATCCTGGACGATCGCGTTCTGCGGCAGCTTCGGATCGAGCTCGCCTTCGAAATGGCCGGTGATGCGCGTGTACGTGCCCGCCGGCTGAGTGCGCTCGATCACGAGTTTCACGACGCGCGCCTGTGCGAGACCGGCGAATAGAAAGAGCGTCAGAAGCGTGGAAGAAAGTTTTCGCATACAAACCTCAGCGGGGCGCCGCGACGCATGCGAAGCTCGCGGCATCGTCTACATTCCCCGTCCCTCTTCGCCGCGCCACTTGTGGATAAGGGCAGAGCGGGCGCGTCCGGT
>CAZPZE010000023.1:0-11286 GCA_964590625.1 uncultured Solibacteraceae bacterium | reverse complement strand
GGTCGTCGAATCGGTGATCGTCGAGCTCTGCGGGAAATTCTTGCTGGCCGTCAGCATCAGCCGCGCCTTCACCTGATCCGGTGAGAGATTCGCGTTGGCCGGCGTGCTGAGCAGCGAAGCGACCGCGCCGCTGGTGGCGGCCGCCGCCATGCTGGTCCCGCTCATCACGAAGTAGTTGTTGGCCTGGCCGGCGGGTGACGTGATGTACGACGCGAGCGGAGCGATGTCGCTCGGCTCGGCGGTATCGAGCGTGGAGCCCGGGACGCGGATCGAGAAAATCAGATTGCCGGGAGCAACCAGGTCCGGCTTCACGACGGAATCGCCCATCGTGGGGCCCTTCGAGCTGTACGACGTCATGATGTCGTCCGCCCGGTCAGCCGTGTGCTGGGTGTTCATCGCGCCAACGGTGAGCGCCAGCGGGTCATTTCCGGGAACCGAAATCGTGCCGTAGCCGTTCGTGATCGAGCCGGGAGCAGGGCGTCCGCCGTTGCCGGCCGCCACAACCACCGTGATGCCGGCGGCCCATGCCTGTTCGACAGCCTGATCGAGCGGATCAACCGTGTAGGATTCGAACGCCGGGCGGCCCAGCGAAAGGTTGATGACCTTGATATTGAAATTGTTCTTGAGGGCGATCGCGGTCTGGATCGCCTGGATCACTTCGGCGTCCGTCGAAACGCCCCACTGATCGATTACCTTGAGGTTGATCAGGTGCGCGCCGGGCGCCACGCCGTGGATGTTGTTGTAGAAATCCGATCCGTAGCTGTTCGTGCCGTCGCCGGTGATGATGCCGGCCACATGCGTGCCATGCCCGTAGAGGTCGTCCGTAGTGGTTTCATACGGGATAAAGCTCTGCGAGTAGGAAACGCGGGAGGCCAGGTTATTCAGGCGGCCCGCGCGCCCATTCCCCATCAGATCGAGGCTGGTGGTGTTGATGCCGCTATCGATCACCGCGATGCCGATGCCGCTGCCGTACGAGCCGTTGGTCACGGTGCCTGCGTAGGCGGAGGAAACGGGCTGGAGCGTCGACGGCGTGAAATCGTAAAGCGGGGAACTGCTGCCGACCATCACGTGGTTAACGGAAACGTGGCTGACGGCGGGATCGCTGCTCAGCGCGATCGCATTAGCTGCGGTCGTCTGCGCGACGATCGCATTCGGGAGCTGCGTGAGCTGAACGACGCCGCCCATGCTCTGCTCCGAAGGCTGCTGAGAGCCATTGAGCCCGACAATTACCTGGACCACGGTGTTCGGGCTGAGAGCGTTCAAATCAGGGGCAACGGAGCCGGCGAACGCTGCAGCACCAGTCAACAACGTGACCAGTACGGCATTTGACAATAATCGGGCTTGGGTAAACTTGACCATTACGCTACTATCTTATGCAAACTGGGTGCCATCGTACTTATCTAATTGAACTCGTTGGTTCTAGTACCCCATGGTACCTGAGAATCAATTTTCAAGTGACAAGTTGTCACTTCTCAATCATTTCTGTCACAAGATTTAGCTCAGGTTTTTCCTTACTCGAGGCAGTTACCGGTAGGAATATAACCAGGTAGTTCCGCAATTTCAATGGGTTGTAAAGCATTCCGCCGTTGGTGGGCGAGTCGTTTCGGGTGCGGGCACGCAACTCGCAAAAGTGACAGGTCGATCATTTCCCAATTTTTAATTGTGATTTAAATCACGCAACACGAGATCTATCGGCTTGATTTCTCGGGAAGTACCTTAGCGCGAGGGAGTTGTGCGGCGTTAACCGATTGGGGGGCTGGGGCGGAGGTACCGGTGCGGGGACCGGTAGATTTGGATCGGGCCCGGCCGAAGGCTTCGGCAGTTTTTGCCTTGCCTGCGTCCGAAACCCGGACATTGTTACGTACGGCCGTGGCTCCGGCGGCTTTAGCCATCCGGGTCATAACGCCCTTGTGCTGTGGCACGTCGGTGACGCCTTCGATGGTAGCGACTCCGTGGGAGACGGAAACCGTAAAGTGATCGGCCGCCAATTTGGATTTCGCGAGTTTGGCCTCGATTCTTTGCCGGATGTCCTGATCGCTCTCCGCCCTCGGCGCCGATTTCGAGGCGGTTTTTGGCGACCCGTCACCCCCGTGCAGAGGCGCAGCAATCAGAAGCATGGAGAAAAAAATTAATCCATTAACGACGACTTTTTGCACACAGACAGCCTACACCTTTCTGCGCATTCCGACGATGTTTTTATCAGCGCGGAGAAAAATTTGAGCGTAATTCCGGCGAATCTCGAAAGAAAATCCGGCAGGAATGTTTCAGGCTGGAACAACCGTCTGGCGGGCGTGGCTCAAGTGGATCGATTCGGCACGATCGAGGTGTTCGATCATGCAGCGCCGCGCTGCTTCGGGATCCTGGGCGCGAATCGCCTGGAGGATGCCGGCGTGGGAGCTGATGGCATTCGAATAATCGTGGATCGACCAGCTCACCGCGAAACTGTCAGTCATGATGCGGTGCAGAGGAACGAACATGCGGAGGCAAACCCGGTTGCCGGCCATTTCCCAGATGATCCGGTGGAAACGCTGGTCGCAGGTGGCGACGTCGGCCAAAGATCCGGATTCGAAGTGACGCTTCATGTCACTGACCGATTCCTCGAGTTGCTGGAGCTCATCCTCTGTATGACGTTTGGCGGCGCGGGCGGCGAGTTCCGGTTCGAAGATGCGCCGCGCTTCATAGAGCTCGCTGAAGGTGATGCCATCGACGAGAAGCAGGAAGTCGAGAGGTGCACTGAGAGTGGTAGACGCGTCCTGCGTGAGGTAAGTGCCATCGCCAACGCGCTGGCGGACGACCCCCATCACTTCCAGAGCCTTGAGGGCCTGACGAACCGACGCGCGATTGACGCTGAAACGTTTCGCCAGATCGCGTTCGGGTGGGAGCTTGGCGCCGTGATGCAGGTCGCCATCGAGGATCATTTGTTTGAGGCCAGCCACAAGCGTCGTGGTCAGGTCTCGATTCGTTGCCGGGGGCATCAAAGTTACTGTCCGAGAGCCAGTTTAGCAAAACAGGGGAGTGAAGGATGCAGGCAGAGGCGACACGGTCCCGCCGGACGAGTCGTCCATTGTCTTGAAGTACCAGTACCGCAGTGCCATTTTGGCGCGATTCAATGGACGCGTACCAGGGGGTTTTTAACACTTTGCTGATAGACTTAAATAGGGTTGCACTCGGCGCAGGGTACGCGGACTTTGCGATCGCGGCTGCGGAGGGGCTGTTGAAAACACCGAAGTTAATTGTTTTTTTAGCCTTGGGGATTTGCGTCTTTCCGGTATTTGGTGGAAACGTCACATATGTATGTGATTCCGGTATTGGAACTGACGTATGCAGCACGCTGAACAATACGGTCGGAGCTCAGTACGGGCTGGTGTTCAGCAATGTCAGCGCAAGTATCTATATTCAATACGGTGCTACCGGCGGCGACATTGGGGAGAACACGCAGTTCTACAACACCGTTTTGTACTCGCAGTATTATGCCGCGCTGCAAACCCATCTGAGCGGTGCCGCCGACAACGCAGCGTTCAACTCCCTTAACGGGGCTTCGAATCCGTATGGCAGCGGCCTCGGGGTCGCCGTCACGAGTGCGCTCGATTCCGCTCTGGGGCTTCTGGGCGCTCACGGGATTAATCCAAGTCTCTCGGCGTGCTCGATTGGGAGCCAGAACTGTTACAACGACGTCATTACGCTCTCGGATTCCGCTTCCTTCTTTTACGACGTGGGGAGCTACGCGCCGGGGCAGTATGACTTTTTCACGACCGTGGAGCATGAGACCAATGAGGCGCTGGGCACATCGTCCTGCCTGGCGAATGGGCTGGTGAGTCTCTCGGCGGGTTGCAGCAATGGGGTGTGGGGGGTCAGTTCGTCCGATCTTTTCCGCTACATTGCGCCGGGGCAACTGGGCTTCACCGTGACGAGTGGGAGCCCTGGCGCGAATGGCCTGCCGGTGACTCTTGGCCAGGGAAACTACGACTCTCCGGATCTCGGCCCGGGTACGACCGGGGCCTATTTTTCGATCGACGGGGGGAACACGGCTCTGGCGGATTTTTATGATGCGCCGAATGGACCGGACTACGGCGATCTGGCAACCGCCTGCAAGCACGTTCAGGACACTTACGGTTGTTCGCAAGCCAGCGGAATCAACATCCTCAACGATGGCGGCGCGGAGCTCGCGATGCTGGATGCGGTGGGGTATGCGCTGACGCCGCAGGGGCAGGCGCTTTCGGCAGCGTATGTGGATACGCCAGAGGTCTCTTCGATTGCGATGCTGATGCTCGGCCTGGGCGGTGTCGGGTTTGTGTGGCGGCGCCGGATGCGACCGGCGACGAATCCGGTCACGCGCGATTAGCGCTTCTACTCCAGAACAGCTTCGATGAGGGCGGGTCCGGGTTCGCGCATGGCGGCGCGGAACTCGCGAATGAATTCGTCCGCCGTGACGGCGCGCGCGGCGCGGACGCCGAGTCCTTGGGAGAGCTTCACCCAGTCAGGCGCGGGCTCGCTGAGATCGAGCATGCGATCGGCGAGCGGGCCGACGGGGCCGGAGCCGGTGCGCTTCATTTCGATATCCAGAATGCGATAGCGGCGGTTGGCGAGGATGACGGTGGTGACGTCGAGTTTTTCTCGCGCCATGGTCCAGAGGGACTGGAACGTGTACATGGCGCTGCCGTCGGCTTCGAGCGCGATGACTTTGCGTGTGGGGCAGGCGACGGCGGCGCCGAGTGCGACGGGGAGTCCCTGTCCGATGGAGCCGCCGGTGACCGGAAGATAATCGTGGGCGGGAACGGCGGAGAGGTGCGGCCAGATGCGCTCGTTCGAAGAGACCGATTCGTCGCTGAAGATGGCGTGTTCGGGTGTGAGGTTGGCGATGGCGCGGCCGATGGCATCCGCGGTGAGATGTTCGCCGGTGGGAAGCGCGGTTCGATCGGGGTTTGCGATTTCGATGGAGCGTGGCGCGTTCAGTTCATCGGCGAGAGCTTCGAGCGCGGCGAGTCCGTCTTCTCCTTCGGCGGCGAGAATTTCGAGGGCGCATTCGGGTGGCGCGAGAGTGGAGCGGAGGCCGGGATATCCGAAGAACGAGATCGGCGGTTTGGATTCGACGAGGATGAGGTGCGCGAGATTGGCGAGAAGCGATTGCGCGGCTTCGGGGAAATAAGGAATGCGGGTGGCGGGCGCGACGCCGAGGCCGCGGGACATGCGTCCGGAATTGCGGTTGGCGTAGATGGATGCGCCGGTAGCGGCGGCGATGCGGGCGGCGGCCGTGAGGGCAGGTGCGGTGAGGGCGCGGCCTCCGAGGAGAATGCCGGCGGGCTGGCCCGAGCGCAGGGTATTCGCGATGGCGAGGATTTGCTCGCGCGGCGGAACGATGCGCGCGCGATGCGGGAGCGCGGGGCCTGGGTTGCCGGCTTCACTCCAGGAAAAATCGGCGGGGATGATGAGGGTGGCGACCTGGACGGGAGGTCCGATGGCGGCGTCGATCGCAGCGGCGGCTGTTTCGCCCATGGCGGTTGCGCTCGCGAGAGTGCGAACCCAGCCGGAGACGGGGCGGGCGAAGGCTTCGATATCGGCAGTGAGCGGGGCGTCATGACCGAGGTGCTGGGTGGAGTGTTCGCCGACGATGTTGACGATGGGGGAGCGGGCTTTGCGCGCGTTGTGGAAGTTGGCGAGGGCGTTGCCGAGTCCGGGGCCGAGGTGAAGGAGGGTGGAGGCGGGGTTGCCGGTCATGCGGGCGTAGCCGTCCGCGGCGCCGGAGCAGACACCTTCGAAGAGGGCGAGGATGCCGCGCATGGCGGGGACGCGGTCGAGGGCGGAGACGAATTGCATCTCGGAGGTGCCGGGGTTCATGAAGGAGACGTTGATCTGGTTGGCGAGGAGGGTGCGGAGGAGGGATTCGGCGCCGGTCATGGGAGTTAATGGAGCGAACCTTCCATCTGAGCATATGGGGCGGGCTGGCAGCGCGGCAGGGGAACTCGCGGCGGTACTCTGATCGGGTGCCTTTCAACAAGCCGGCTATGATTTGCGGTGCGAGTGGGGCTTGCAGGGGCTGGTTCAACTTCGGCCGGCAGCGCGTTGGTCATCGTTGATGTCTTATCGTTCTCGACTGCTGTCGACGTCGCCGTTGCGAGGGAGCGGCGGTTATCCCCTATCGGTGGAAAGACGAGTCTGCCGTCGAGTTTGCGAAGGCGAAATCCGCGCGACTGGCGTGCAGCCGCCGAAGACAGGCAGTAAACGTCGGAACACCGTTGGCGCCGTGCGAGCGTTGGAGTGACGGCTCTCTCCGTCCGTGTGTAGAGGACTTTGTCGGCGCGGGTGCGGTGTTGTCGCTGCTGAAGGGCACACGGTCGCCGGAGGCTGATCTGGCGGTTGCGGCGTTTGAACGTTTTCGGGCCGATCTGAGGGGCGCACTATCCTGCTGCGAGTCGGGGTGTGAGCTAACCGAACGCGGATTCGGTTGCGATGTCGATCTCGCCGCGGAATATGCGGTCAGCACGGCGGTACCGATGCTTGCCGGGGACAGGTTCGTTCACGCGGGCGCGTGACTTCTTTCAAAGTACGATTCGCAGCACAGACTTTGCTATCCTCGCAGACGAGGAACGGCATCATGGATAAGCTCCTGGCCCGTATATCGGTCGACCCGAACGTTTGTTTCGGCAAGCCGTGCATCCGCGGCACTCGCATCTGGGTTTCTTTGATTCTTGACCTCCTCGCGTCCGGCGAAACTCAAGAGCTTATTCTGGCGGAGTACCCGCAATTGAGCCGTGATGACCTTCTCGCAGCGCTCGCCTACGGCGCCGCCATGAGCCGAGAGCGTTTCGTGGATGTGCCCAGCCAGAGTGCTGCGTGAAATTCAAGCTCGACGAAAACCTCGGCTCGCGAACCGCCGGTCTGATCGGCGAAGCAGGTCACGACGTGCAGACGGTCTCCGACGAGAAACTTAACGGGGCCGAGGACGTGCGGCTGTACGAGGTCTGTGCATCGGAGGACCGCTGTCTGATCACCCTGGATCTTGACTTTGCGGACGTTGTGCGTTTCCCTCCCCGAGCGGGCGCCGGAATCGCAGTGCTTCGCTCTTCGGGTTCAGTTTCGTTGAATATCTTGTCGCATCTCGTCAGAACTTTGCTGACGGCGATTGAGAAAGAACCGATCCGCGGCCGGCTCTGGATCGTCGAACCGAATCGGATTCGAGTTCACGATGAACCTGGAGAGTAACGCACGTGGTCTCGATTCGCCGGCTTCCGCGCGGGTGTATTGGTCACAAGCTCGGCCGGCTCTTTAACGCTCACCCGCCGGGCAGGAGGCTTGTGCAGTACGTGTTGAAAATCAGAGCCGATAGGAAGGATACCGATACGAACCTGCTCGGCAATTTCGCTGAGTGGCTGCATCTTTCCGGAACAGATGTTTTTCGGCTAAGCGTGGCCCCACAAGTTCCAGGTTGTTAGGCTGAAGACATGGCAGACGAAGATTTGCAGGCTGAACTGGCCCGGTTGCGGGCGGAGAATGAGGCGCTGAAGCAGAAGCGCGGAGGATCGACCTCGATGAAGGTCAGTGAGAAGGGCGCGGTCTCGGTTTATGGGCTGGGGCGGTTTCCCGTGACCCTGTATCAGGAGCAATGGCAGAAGCTGCTGGGGATGGCGGACGATATCAAGGCCTTCATCGAAGAGAACAAGGACAAGCTGAAGGTCAAGGAATAGCTTCGAGGGCGATACGGACCGAGGTCAGCTCACCGACCAGCGTTCCGGCCCAGCGGTAGATGTTGTGTTCGCGAATCTGGGACCGCATGCGGGACATGCGGTCCCGTTTTTGTTGGGGCGACATTTCGAGGGCGCGGCGGATCGTGTCGGCGACTTCGGCGGCGTCGTAAGGGTTGACGACGAGCGCTTCGGTGAGCTCGTGCGCGGCGCCGGCGAAGTGGCTGAGGATGAGAACCCCCTGTTCGTCCGAACGGGCCGCCACGTATTCCTTCGCAACCAGATTCATGCCGTCATGCAGTGACGTCACCATGCAGAGATCGGCCGAGCGATACCACGGCAGAATCTCTTCGTGGCTGCGCTGGTGCGCGTCGAGAATGATCGGTTTCCAGGAAGCGGTCTGGAAGCGGCGATTAATGCGGTCGGCTTCGCGGCCGATTTCCTCCATCACTTCCTGATAGCGCGGAATGTCGCCGCGGGTTGGGGCGGCGATTTGCAGGAATGTGAAATGTCCGCGGTATTTCGGATTCATTTCCAGAAAAATTTCGATGGCGCGGAAGCGCTCGGGGATGCCCTTGGTGTAATCGGCGCGGTCGACGCCGACGCCGAGCATGGCGCCTTCGATGCCGAGCTGGCGCAGCAGGCGGAGGCGCGTGGCGAAGGCCGGCTCTTCGGGCGGCGGCGCTTCGGTGAAGGCGATGCTGATGGGGAACGGGTGAACGAGCGTGGTGTGGCCGCGGCGATCGACGGCGAAGCGCTCGTGGTCGATGCGGGATTCGAGAGCCTGATCGACTGTTGCGAGGAAGTTGTTGCAATGCGCCTGGAGGTGGAAGCCGATGAGGTCGGCGCCGAGGAGGCCATCGAGAACTTCCTTTTGCCAGGGGCAGATGGAGAAGGATTCGGGATTCGGCCAGGGGATGTGCCAGAAGATGGCGACGCGCGCATCCGGGCGGGCGTCTTTGATCATGGCGGGGACGAGGGCGAAGTGATAGTCCTGCACGAGGACGACGGGGCTTTCTTCGTGGCGGGCTTCTTCGAGAAGAGCGTCGGCGAAGCGGCGGTTGATGCGGCGGTAAAGCTCCCAGTCCGATGCGTTGAACATGGGGCGGGTGTGGGCGATGTGGCAGAGCGGCCAGAGTCCCTGGTTGGCGACGCTGAGGTAGTAGCCGGCTTCTTCTTCGGGTGAGACCCAGACGCGGCGCAGGGTGTAGGCGGGGTGATCGGGAGGCACGAGGAGGCGGCCGTCTTCGTCGGATGTTTCGCGGTCGGCATTGCCGGTGCCCAGGGCGATCCAGGTTCCTTCGCAGGCGCGGAGCACGGATTCGAGCGCGGTGACGAGTCCGCTGGCGGGGACTTCCCAGTGGACGTTGCCGGATGCGTCGCGCGTATGCACGTAGGGTTCGCGGTTGGAGATGGCGAACAGGCGGCTGCCTTCGAGGCGATGACGGACGAAGGCGCGGAGACGTTCGGCGGTCCAGAGAGAATCGGAGGTATCGCGGAGGCGCGCTTCCTCTTCGGCGGCGGCGCGCGCCGTAACGAGGCTGTTGGCGAGACGCCTGGCTTCGTGCTGCACGGGGCGGAAGGCCTCGCCTTCGTCGGTGAGATCGAGATTCGGCGGCGAGCCTTTGTGCAGTTCGCGGAGCCATTCGGCCAGGCGATTCATGGGGCGATGGAGAGTCCAGCGCAGGATCGCCATAGTGACGATGACGATCAGCAAAGTCTGGAGAAGAACGCCGGCGAGAGAGCGGCGCCAGAGATCGGATTCGCGAGCTTCGATGTAAGCGGCGTCATTAAAAAGCGCGAGCGCTCCAGGCTGAGCGGAATTCAGGTTGAAGGGAACGGCATAGACGTGGAGAAAACGATCGTCCACGTGCATCAGGGCACCGACGCTGTGGGCGAGGCGTTCGGCATCGCGGGCGGCTTTGGGGATCGTGACTTTCCAGTTAGTGATTTGCCCGGCCTCGACGAGGACACGTCCGGAAGAATCGTAGACCGCGGCTCCGACGAGATTGTCGTGACGGCAGAGGCGTTCGAGAACGGTGTGCAACTCGGGCCAGGACTCGGTTTCGGTGAGGCGGGCGGCCTGGGCCTGAATGCTTTCGGCGAGCATGCGGGCGCGATTATCCAGTTCCTGGCGAAGGCCGCGCGTCTGCATGCGTTCCTGATAGAACGCGAGCGCAAGTGAGACAAGAGTGACACCCGCGATGAGCGACAGGGTGAGCCTAACGGTCAGTCGCATGGTTCGGGCCCGCGGGCCTAATCCGCAGGAGCAAGTCGAATTCCAACTTATAGCGAGGTCAAGCGGACAGGGACAATCCCAAGTTGACAGTAGAATGTGCCAACCTGGTATAGGGATTGCATCACACGATACGTGACATGACCTGCACGTCGTTTCTCAGCACGGACTTCGCCGGGGTACATCAGCAAATTGCGCGGGCGAGAGCGTTGGTACTTTTTCTGGATTTCGATGGAACGCTGGCGCCGATCCGCGACTATGCGGATGAGGTGGAACTGGCACCGGAGGTGCGGACGACGCTGACGGCGCTCGCGCAGCGGCCCGACACGCTGCTGGCGCTGGTGAGCGGGCGCGAGATGTGGGATCTGCGGCGGCGGGTTGGAGTGCCGGGCATCGTGTACGCGGGTGAGCACGGGATGGAGATCCGCGGCAGGGGATTGCAGTTCATCGAGCCGGCGGCGCTGGCGCGGCGGGGAGTGATCAAACTGCTCTCGCGGGAGCTCACGGCGAGTCTTCGCGACATGCACGGGGTATTCGTGGAAGAGAAACACCTGACGCTGGCGGTGCATTACCGGATGGCGCGGCGCGACGATATTCCGGAGATTCGGGATCGTGTGCGTTCGATGGTGGGGATGGCGGGGGAGCAGGCGGAGATCCGGCCGGGAAAGATGATCTGGGAAGTGCTGCCGCGCACAGGATGGCGAAAGGGGGCGGCGGCGGAGTGGATCTACCGGACATGTGAGGTGGACGACGGACTTCCGATTTACGCCGGGGATGATGAGGCGGATGAGGATGCGTTCCGGTGGCTGAAGGGGTGGATCACGATTCGCGTCGGTGGGGATGAGACGTGCGCGCAGTACAGGCTGGCGGGGCCGGAGGAAGTGCATCGGTTCCTCGAGTGGCTCGTGCAAAATCGCACGCAATGAGTGCGCGTTTCCGGTAGGGATTACCGGCTTTCGTGCAGGTGCGCCGGCGTACTATTTTCCGGAAATGAGAGTGAATTCAGACGTTTGGATCTCAGGGTGAGATCTGGAACGCACGATGCATCGAGCGGGTCCTGAAGGGTATGAGGAGACCCGATTCGATGAATCATCTTTTTCGCTGTGCGTGGAGGAGTTCGATTGTGTTGGCGGCGCTGGTTCCAGCGTGTTGGGGGCAACTGGGCGTCGTTGGGGGTGTGACGAGTTCGGTCGGGGCGAGTGCGGGAGGGGTGGCAGGAGAGTCCGCTGGTGTGGCGGGGGCGCCGGGTGCGGCGGTGGCGCGGCAGAATGTGTTCGGCTCGCTGAATGCGTCGCAGAACGCGGCGCTTTCGTCACAACTGGCGCCGCTGCTGCCGGCGTCGTCTTCGGTGGCTTCGTCTTCGGTGGCTTC
>CAZPZE010000022.1:0-1882 GCA_964590625.1 uncultured Solibacteraceae bacterium | reverse complement strand
GGCACCGTGGAGGATATGAAAGTCTTACCCGGCGCTCCGCCGCTGCTGGTCCAGGCGGCAATGAACGCGGTCCGGAATTGGGTCTACAAGCCGACGATGCTGAATGGCGCGCCGACGCGCGTGGTGACCACGGTCAGCGTCAATTTCAAGCTACCCGATTCTCCATCGCCCGACGCCCAGTAGTTCCCGCTTCCCCACCCCCCGCGGTGCTCCGACCGGATAGATTAGGTACGGAGCACCGCACCATGGAATCCCTCCTGTTCCGCATGTTCGAGCCTGGCGACGAAACCACATTCCGCGAACTGAACGAAGCGTGGATCCGGCAGTTCTTCGCAATCGAGCCGAAGGATCTGGAAGTGCTCGGCGATCCCAGGCGGCACATTCTCGATCGCGGCGGTGAAATCGTGATGGCGCTGCTCGATTGCAAGCCCGTCGGTTGCTGCGCCTTGCTCGCCATGCCGGATGACTGTTTCGAAATCGGCAAGATGGCGGTGGCGGAGCAGTTGCGCGGACGTGGGATTGGACGCGGTTTGCTGGCGTACGCCATCCAGCGCGGGCGCGACCGGGGCGCGAAGCGGCTCTATCTCGAAACCAGCACGAAGCTCCCGAACGCGATTCACCTCTATGAATCGCAGGGCTTCCGTCATCTGCCGCCGGAACGCGTTCAGCCTTCGCCCTACACGAGATCGGATCTGTTCATGGAGATGTTCCTCGAATGACGCTGCGCTTTTTTGCATTGGCTCTCGCCGCCGGCTCGCTTTACGCGCAGTCGGGCTTCGAAGCGGTCTCCATTCGCGCCGCTGAGACCGCCACGCCGGGCATGTCGGTTCACGGAGGCCCCGGCAGTTCCGATCCCGGCCTCGTGAGAATGAGGAATATCGACCTCTTCAGCCTGGTGGCGATGGCTTATGGACTCCATCGTTATCAGCTCTCCGCGCCCGGCTGGCTGAATTCGGCGCGATTCGATATTTCCGCGCGTGTCCCGCCCGGCATTGACCTCGATCAATACCAGCAGTTGCTGCAAGGCATGCTGGCCGAGCGATTTCATCTGGCCGTTCATCACGAGAGCCGCGAAATGCGGATCTACGATCTCACGGTCGCGAAGAATGGCCCGAAAATAAAGCAGTCGACGAACCCACCGGCAGCAGCCGACGGTTTGCAGCCGCCCCCGAAGACTCCGCCCGCCGGATTTCACGGAGCCGTGAGTCTCAATCTGCCCGCAATGTCTATGCCGCGTCTCGCGGAGTTCTTCTCAGGCTTTCTCGACGCTCCGGTCGAGGACGCCACCGGCCTTCAGGGCGATTTCGAAATTCACCTCCGCGCCCTGATCGGCACGCCTTCACCCAACGCGGACGCCGACAACGCGCCGCCGCCCCTCGCTGACGCCCTTCCGGAACAACTCGGTCTTCGTCTCGTTCCGCGAAAAGATGCGGTTGACGTGATCGTCGTTGACCGCCTGGACAAATCGCCGAGCGAAAACTGACTAGTGCCCGAAACTGACGCCGATGCCCGTGGTGTAGAGAATATCGTTTGCGCGGGTGGCATCGATCGGATTGCTCAGGTAATGGTCGCTGAACGTCAGGTTCCAGTCCAGCCATTTCCGCAGCTTCGTATCGGCTGAGAGATCGAAGTTCATGCGATATTGCCCGGTGTCGGATAGACCGTTGAATATGCGGAAGCTGTGAACGATGCTCGTCGAATGGTTGAGCTTAAAGTTGAAGTCGTCGCCGAAATAGCCTTCTGATGCGATCCTCGTCAGCGCCGCTGTATCGGCAGTCGCTGAAAACCTGTCGCGGTCATAATCGACGCCGGCCTGCAGGGACAGCACGCCCCGTCCGTTCTTCCACGCGCGATAGCCAAGTCCGCCGCCGATCACGAATCG
>CAZPZE010000021.1:0-2873 GCA_964590625.1 uncultured Solibacteraceae bacterium | reverse complement strand
CCGACCTTTTTCAGCGCTTCCGACATGCGCTGATAAATCATCTGCACGCCCTTCGCATACTCCGTGCTGCTCGAGTCAGCCGCGAGCGCGCGCTCGAAATCGTCGAGGATCGGCAGCAGATCGCCCACGACTTCCATGCTGGCGTACTGGATCTGATCCTGCCGCTCGCGCTCGTTGCGCTTGCGAAAGTTGTCGAATTCGGCCTGCCGCCTCAGTAAGGTGTCGCGCAGTTCGTCGCGTTCCACGCGCAGCCCATCGCGCTCGATCCGGAGCTTGTCCAGTTCGGCGAGAGTTATGGGGTCGGACGCACCGGCAGGGTTGGCGGATGCGGTCTCCGCGTTGATTTCAGGGTTTTCCACGGTTCGATTCTGGTAAATATTGCCTATTTCAGATTAACATCGGTCCGGATGGGAGTACCGGACGCGACTGCTTTTTGGATGCCCAAACTCAGGACTGGGATTCGAACGCCTGCCCGATCTGGTGGACGGCGGCGATGACACGGTCATACTGCATCCGCATGGGGCCCAAAACCGCGATCCGGGTGCGGACGCCAGACGGCAGATTGACCGTAACTCCAATCAGTGCAAGCTCGCTCATGGAGGGGTGGGCTTCTTCCAGGCCGACGTGGACTCCAACGCGTCCATTGGAATCGGCGAGGAAGCGGTCGAGCAGCGCCACCACCTGCTGCTTCTGCTCCAGCGCGCGGAAAAGCTCGTGCATGCGCTCGCGCGTCAGATGGAGGTCGAGGCCGATCAGGTAGGACGCGCCGTCCATCGCGAGCTGTGGGTCGGAGTCCGCAAAGAGTCCTTTCTCGCACAGCAGCGTAAGATGGCGCAGCATTTCGTCATACGTGGCCCGTTCTTCTTCGATGCGGCGCAGCAATTCCAGGCGGGCGCGCTCGAGCGTCCAGCCGGCGAAATGGTGGTTGACGTAGTTGCGCAGCAGCGTGAGATCGTTTTGATGAAGTTCGTGCTCCAGCGTGACGACCTGGTTACGCACCATGCGGTCGCGCGTGGCGACAATCATCAGAACGCGGCGGTCGGAAAGCCCGATCAGCTCGATATGTTCCAGTTCCTGCGAGGAAATGGGCAGCGCGGTGGCAATTCCGACGTTGCGGGTGAATTCAGTAAGTACCCGGCTTGCCGTCGCAATGCGGTCCTCCAGCGACTCGGCGGACTGGATGCGCGAATAAATCCGCAGGCGGTCGGCGTGAGGCAGGGGCTTCGGCGGCAGGCTCGCCGCGAAATCGCGATAGGCCTTCTCGGTGGGAACCCGTCCAGCGGAGGCGTGCGGCTGGGCAAGATACCCTTCGTCCGCGAGATCGGCCATTACATTGCGGATGGTTGCGGGACTAAGGGAAAGATGACGCAGGCGTGCGAGAGTCCGGGAGCCAACCGGCTCGCCGGATTCGATGTGGGCGCCGACGATCTCATGGAGAATCGTTCGCTCCCGCACAGAAAGTTGTCCTGGCACGGGCTCCATTCTTAATGCACCTGTTTTGACTATATAACGACGTACATCGCGATTCTTCGGAATCTGCGACGATGGGGGTTTATGAGACGAACGCGAACATGTGCGACGTGCATCACACTGGCTGTAATTGCGGCGCATCCGGCATGGGCCGATCAGATCACACTGAAGAACGGCGACCGGATTACGGGCTCTATCGTGAAGAAAGAAGGGAAGAACCTGACCATCAAGTCGGACCTGATGGGCACCGTGACGGTGCCCTGGGATCAGGTGACCGACGTTAAATCGGCCGAAACCCTGAATGTGGTCCTTTCTGGTCAGAAAGCTGAACCGCCGGCGGTCATCAAGGCGACGGTCTCTCAGAGCAACGGTCAGGTGACTTTGTCAGGCGCGCCGGGCGCCGTGACGACGGTTCCGCCGGAGCAGATTGAGGCAATACGGAATGCGGAAGAGGAAGAGTCGTATGAGCGGATGCTGCGCCCCGGTCTGCTGCAGCTGTGGACAGGAACTGCATCGTTCGGCCTGGCGGGGGCGTCCGGAAATTCCAGAACCAGCACGTTTTCCCTCGGCGTGACCGGCTCACGCAATACTCACACGGACACAACCTCGTTTTATTTCAATACCGTGAGGTCTTCGGCGACCGTCAACGGCACCAATTCGCAAACAGCGGACTCAATCCGCGGCGGCTGGAAATTCGCCCGCCATACAGGGTCGCGGCTCGAGGTGAGCAGCTTCAACGACTGGGAATCGGACCGGTTTCAGAACCTCGATCTGCGATTCGTGATCGGCGGCGGACTTGGCTATCGCGCGTGGAAGAACGGACGGGGCGTGCTGTCCCTGCAGGCCGGCGTCGATTATGACCGCGACAGGTTTTCAGCGACTGCCGATACAGCGGCGCTGACGAGGATCGCATCGGAAGGCTATTTCGGCGACGACTTCAACTTTAAGCTCAACCATTCGACGAGCATCGTTCACAGCTTCCGCATATTCAACGGTCTATCCGACACCGGGCAATATCGCATGAACTTCGATCTCTCAGCCGATACGAAGCTGAAGAAGTGGCTGGACTGGAATCTGACATTCAGCGATCGCTACCTGAGCAATCCCGTTGATGCGGCGCGCGCGAACGACATCATCTACACGACCGGGATCGGGGTGAGCTTCGGGCACTGATCAGTTTTCGGTGGGCGATTTGTCCATGCGGTCGACGATCAGGACATCGACCTGATCTTTGTGCGGGACGAGTCGAAGGCCGAGCTGTTCCGGCAGGGCATCAGCGAGGGGCGGCGGAGCGTTGTCGGCGTCGCTGCCAGGCGTGGGAGCGCCGATCAGGGCGCGCAGGTGAATTTCGAAATCGCCCTGAAGGCCGGTGGCGTCCTCGACCGGAGCGTCGAGAAAGCCTG
>CAZPZE010000020.1:0-2022 GCA_964590625.1 uncultured Solibacteraceae bacterium | reverse complement strand
TTCGAGAATGCGGGCTGCACGCCGGAGAAATTGGCGCGCGTGCGCGGGCTCACGGCGCAGGGCAGGGCTTTTCAGCGGTTGTGGAAGGACGTGGATGCAGCGATCACGGCGCGTGAGTTCGTGACGCGCGGCGGGCTGTTTCGCGCGGCGGCGAAGTCGGTTGCGGATGGGGCGGTCTGGCTCGATGGATTTCTGAAGTTCAGTCCTCTTGAAGGAGATTTGCTGCGGGCGATGGCCGCGCAGTGTGAGCTGACGCTGACGCTTTCCGATGGACCCGAGACAGCGGAAGCGTACCGGCTTGCCAAGGAATTGGGTTCCAGGGATAGCCATCTGCCGGCGGTGCCGCGGCGCATGGAGACGATGGCGGTCACGGCGTCTTCGCCGCTGCGCGAGGCGGATGAGATCGCGCGGCGAATTCTGCTATTGAATCGCGAAGGCACGCCGTTTTCCGGAATCGCGGTGGCGCTCCGTGATGTGGAGGGCTGGCTGCCGCTGCTGCGAAATGCGTTCGACCGTTTTGGTGTTCCGGCGCGCTGGTATTTCTCGACACCGGCGGCGAGGCATCCGGCGGCGGTGTTTCTGAATGGCCTGATCGCGTGCGCGATCGAGGGATGGGATTTCGCGGCGACGCTGGCGGCGCTGCGGGCGCATCCGGGTTGGGGACATTCCGCCGATTTCGATCGCTTCGATTTTAAAGTGCGGGAGAAGATGCCGGGCCGCGGCGCGGAGGCGTTTCTGCAGCTTTGCGAATCGGAGACGCTGCGGGCGAATCTTGCCGATTGCCTGAAGGTGGATGGGTGGCGCGGCGAGAAACTGCGTCCGCGGGCGTGGCAGCGGCGGTTTGAGCAGATGGCCGCGAGTCTCTACCGGATTCGGACCGTGCCCGAGCCGCAGGATTACGCGGCGGTCGAAAGCGGACGGAGTCATGCGGCGGCACTGCGGGCCTGGTCGGCGGCGGTGGAAACCGCGGTGGAGTTCTGGCAGGATGCGCCGGTGTCGCTCGAAGCGTTTCATCGCGTGGTGAGGGATGCGCTCGATGCGACGGGGATGCAGATTCCGGACGACCGGCAGAATGCGGTGCACGTGATGAGCGCGTTCGAGGCGCGGCAATGGCGCGTGCAGACGCTGTTCGTGTGCGGGATGACGGCGCGGGATTATCCGCGGGCCACGCCGCCGGATTTGCTTTTTCCCGACGCCGACAAACAGATTCTGCGCAAGGCTGGGATTCCGTTGATCGATCAGGAGCAGGATGAGAGCCAGTTATTCGCGCTGCTGCGGACGCGCGCGGCGGAGAAGCTGATTCTGACGGTATCGAAGCGCGATCAGGCTGGAAAGACGATTGTGGCTTCGGAGAATTTCGGCGGGGCAGTTGTGCAGGCGCCGTTGTGCGCGCCGGCTCCGCGGCCGCGCGCGGTGCCGTCCCCGGCGGGGCGGATTTCGGAGGCGGCGCTGGCGGATCTGGCGGGCCAGCACACCAGTATTCGACTGACGGCTCTTGAGGATCTGATGAAGTGCCGGTTCCGTTTCTTTGCGTCGCGGTCGCTGAAGCTGGTGAGCATGCCGGATCGTCCGGAGAAGAGGCTGCAGCCGCGCGTGCGCGGATCGATTTTCCACCAGGCGATGGAGACGTGGCTCGGCGATCGTACTTTGGATTTCGTCGAACTCTTTGAAACGACGTTCGAGAAATTCTGCCGCGAATACAACATTCCGCAGGGGTATAGTCTCGAAGTCGAACGGATTCTGTCGCGGCGCATCGCGCAGGATGTGAATGCGTCCATCCAGTGGCCGACCATTTCGTCTGAAGCGGAGGTGGATTGCTCGCTCGAGTTCCCCGGCGGGGTGACCATCACCGGGCGCGTGGATCGCATTGATGATATTGGGGGCGGCAACTGCATCATTGTTGATTACAAGAGCGGCAAGGTGGAGCGGGTGGATCAGCTCGTGGAGAGCGAGACCAGCCTGCAGGGGCCGCTCTACGCGCTGGCCGTTCGCGAAAAGAAAAATCTGAACACAGTGGCGATG
>CAZPZE010000019.1:0-2425 GCA_964590625.1 uncultured Solibacteraceae bacterium | reverse complement strand
TCCATGGCGGATCGATCACCAGGCGCCGGAATGGCACGGGCTTGCCGGATTCCACGATTGCCTTCGCCGCGAGCGATGTGTACCGGTCGATCGTCCTCAGGTGCTGATCGAGCGAATCGCACGTGAAGTGGAGCAGATCGCTGCGCAGCGCGCCCACCGCGCCTGCAACGGCCACGCTCTCGTGCACGCGCTCGCCCTTCCACGTCCCGCGCCCGCGATGATACAGCCGCAGCTTCCGGTCGGGATACCAGCCGCTATGGCGGATCCATCGCCCCAGATAGCGCGCGCGCCGCGGCATCGTCCATCCGCCGATAACACCCGGCTCCTCGCCCGTGCGCAGCGCGTTAATCTCCGCGGCCAGTTCCGGTGTCAGCTCTTCATCCGCATCGAGCGAAAGAATCCAGTCATGCGCCGCGCACTCCGCCGCGAAATTCTTCTGCTCCGCGTAACCGCGCCAGTCTTCGCGCACCACGCGCGCGCCCAGTTCCGCGGCAATCTCGCGCGTCCGGTCGGAAGACCCGCTGTCCACCACCACGATTTCATCCACGCACGGCTTCAGACTTCCAATCGCCCGCGCGATGTTGCGCTCTTCGTTGAGCGCGACGATCGTGGCGCTGATCTTCATCAGTTATTGACCGGCGCGAGCGTGAAGCACAGGATGAAAACCACTAGCGCCAGTGCTCCAATGCGGATTCGTCCGGCGCCAATATCGTCGGGATCATAGACCGGCGGATGCCGCCGCGCGAAGAAGAACAGCATCACCGCCCACAGCAGCCAGCCATACCAGTAGAACCAGCCCATCGGAAGCAGGATCGCGATGAACAGCCACGTGATCCACTTGTGTGCGCGCCCGAACGTCGAGTACACAATGTGGCCGCCGTCGAGTTGCCCCGCCGGAATCAGATTGATCGCCGTCGCCAGCATCCCGACCCACGCCGCCCGCGCCATCGGATGCAGATAAATGTCGGTCGATCGCACGCCCGGGAAGATCAGCCGCTCGGCAATCCATTGCAGCGTGGGCGTGCCAAGCTGCCACATCCCGCGCGTGCCGATCCCCGGCAGCACGCGCGAAAACGCCAGCCCGATCAGCAGCGCCGGCACCAGAAACACGAACCCCGCAAGCGGTCCCGCCACCCCGATATCGAACAGCGCCCGCTTTGTCGGTATGTGCGACCGGATCCGGATAAACGCGCCGAACGTCCCTGTTCCCGGCACCGGGGAAGGCAGAAAGAACGGCAGCGTCGCATCCACGCCGTACCAGACACACGCGATGTAATGTCCCATCTCGTGCGCCGAAAGAATGATCAGCAGCGTGAGCGAAAACGGCAGCCCGCTGAGGAACGCCGCGGGACTTCGAAGTCCCACCGTGAACACATCCGTCAGCCGCTCCATCTCGAACAGCGGCAGGTCATGACGGAAGTTGAACATCATGTGCGCTCCCACCAGCGTCGTGGTGAAGAACGTCACGAGGAAGAGCAGGATGTGGAGCCAGAGCCGCCGCGGCGCCGGTGGTTCCGGCTCGCCGTGCGCCACTCCCTCCAGCTCAAACCGCAGCGCGGAATCGAAAGGATGCACGGGCACAGGTGCAACGGGACGATTTTCGCCGTCACTCTCCTGCGCGCGTTCGATCAGGTCTTCTGGAAACACGAATGTACCGCCTCACGGCGCGGCTTCCCGCCGGGCAGGTGCGGCGAGACGAACTCCTATTGCAGCGTCTGCAGTTCCTTGCCGGGCTTGAAGCGAACGGCCTTTCCGGGCGGAATCGAAACCTCCGCGCCCGTGCGCGGATTGCGCCCGATGCCGGTCTTGCGAGGCTTCACCGTGAAAACGCCGAAACCGCGAAGCTCAATGCGGTCGCCCTGTTCGAGCGCGCGCTTCATTTTTCCGAACACCGTCTCGACGGCCATTTCAGCCTTCGTTTTGGTGATTCCGGTCTTATTGACGACTTCGTTGATGATATCGAGCTTGATCAAGGTGTCCCCCAGTTCGGAAGCGAGCCCCGAAACTTAGACAACCCGATGATACTATTGGCTTTATTCCCGTGTCAAGGGTGCATCTCCCTGAAGACACGAACGCCCTGCGTCTTTTGGAACGCAGGGCGTGGTGTTTCAGAACGAAAAAAGCGGTACGCCGGGAGCCTGAGTCGCCTCGGGCTCGGCCTCGGCTACCCCGCCAGCGCCTGCCGGAATCACTTCCGCCGGCACCTGGTTGAGCACCCGATAGTACAGCCCGGTCTCGCCGAGATAGATCTCGAGATCCGCCGGCTTAGGCAGCGTTCCCTGGATCAGCGCCTCGGAAAGCGGGTCCTCGATGAACTTCTGCAGCGCGCGACGCAGCGGACGCGCCCCATAGTTCCGGTCCGTGCACGTCTTCTCGAGAATGTACTTCGACGCGTCCACATTCAGCCGGATCGTAATCTGCCGCG